>DAMCDT010000058.1:0-14580 GCA_032058265.1 Tannerellaceae bacterium | reverse complement strand
ATTTACTTAATAATCCTCCCTTTTTTTCTACATGGTGAGCAAGTTTCAGAAAAGAATACTGAGAGTAAAAACTGTTTTCAACATCCATGGCAGGGAAAACGAGTGGGATATATTGGAGATTCACTTACTGATCCGAATAGCTATGGTGACAAAATTAAGAAATATTGGTCTTTCTTACAAGAATGGTTAGATATTAAATCTTATGTATATGGTGTGAGCGGAAAGCAGTGGGATAATGTTCCGTCACAGGTAGAAAAATTGTACAAAGATCATGGTAACGATGTAGATGCTATTTTAGTTTTTATGGGAACTAATGATTATAACCATGGAGTTCCCATTGGAGAATGGTTTTGCGAGAATGAAGAACAAGTAGTGGCTGCACACGGAGAGCTTAAAAAAAAGGTTATTCGTAAAAGGCAAACACTTGTTATGGACAAAAGCACCTATAGAGGCCGAATAAATATAGGCATCGAAAAGCTAAAAAAACTGTATCCTGATAAGCAAATCGTGTTACTAACACCTTTGCATCGTTCGTGGGCTGATTTTGGAGAAAAAAACGTTCAACCTGATGAAAGCTATCAAAACAGATGTGGAGAGTATGTAAACGTCTATGTGCAAGCGATAAAGGATGCCGGTAATATATGGGGTATTCCTGTTATCGATTTAAATTCTGTCACAGGGATGAATCCTATGGTAGAAGAACAAGTGATGTATTTTTACGATTCGAATTATGATCGCCTTCATCCTAACAGCAAGGGGCAAGAGCGTATAGCCAAATCATTGTTCTATCAATTAATTTTATTTCCTTGCAATTTCGGTCATAACTAAATAAACAATTAGTAACTTATTAAATTAGCCATTTACCTCCTTCACTAACTTAGTAATACCATACGTTTAATAATATTTGAGAAATATGAGGGTTCTGCTTACCATTCCACTTTTTATCTTATCTTTTGCTTCCGGATTTACCTTGGATATATCAGATTACAGATTTAATATTATGCCTGAAACCTCATATTATGGAGGTATACACAGCATAACAAAAGATAATATAGGACGAATATGGTTTAGCGGGTATGATGCATTATTTGTATATGATGGTAACTCTTTTACACAAATGAATGATCACGTTACACGACTTTTGCCGAGTTCAAACTGGAACTATGGACAGGTTATAACCGATAGTTCAAAAAGATTATATGTCGGAACAAATCACGGACTGTTACGTTTTAATTATCAGACCCAAGATTTCGAATGTATTTTGGATGGGAATATTGGTTCCGTGATTCTAAACGATGACGGCATTATCTGGCTGATCAGAAATAACAAGATAGAATCTTTCCACCCCGATAATAAAGTGATTAGTGCTACTCAATATCCATTACCTGAAGATATTAATGCACCTACATTAACTCTAATGTGTACCAAGGGTAGTATATATGTTGCATTAAATGGAAAACTATATAAACTGAACGAAGATACTAAGCATTACCAGTTGTTTTCAGTATTGGGTGATAGTAGCTTTTTAATAAAAGACGTACTAAAATATAATGAATCTGTTTATATTCTTACGCATATGGATGGATTATATGAATATGACGCTGACGGCAAAGTTATAACACATTATAATCTTTCCAGGGAATACGGACAATCCGCCAATACAAAAAAACTCCACCTCGATTCATCAAATAATATTTGGATAGCTACCCAATCAGGCCTTTTTTTATTAGATCCGTTGACAGAAGAAATGAGCCTACTTCGCTTTAATCTTCAATACCCGTATTCTCTGCCGAATAATTCGGTATGGTCGGTTTATGATGATCCTGACGGAGGAATATGGGTAGGCACATACGGTGGGAAACTTGCCTACTTGACCTTCTTCGATAATAATATAAATTATTTCAAAGCTACACCCGGAGGATTACATCATCCGATTGTTAGTTGTTTTGCTGAAGATAAAAATGGAAATCTCTGGATTGGTACTGAAGGTGGAGGCCTCAATTATTGGAACAGAAATACCGGTAAATTTTCATATTATGCACAGGAAAATAATACAGGCGTAACATCAAATATGATAAAGAAGTTGCGTTATGATGATAAAAATAATATTTTGCAATTCTCGGCTTTCAACGGGGGTATGGAACAATTTGATGAAAAACAGCATCGTTTTATAGACTTACAAATGAAGCATCCTGTTACTTCACAACAACTTAGCATTTATGATTTTGTAATGGAAGGCGACTCAGGAATTTGGATGACAGACCCTGATTCCGAATTGATGTATAAAAATAAAAAGACTGGTGCCATCGAAATTATTTCTTTAATGGATTCTAAAGGGAAACGAGTCAGAATGCACATAGAAACTCTGTTCCGCGATAAAGGAAACAGCCTGTGGCTAATAACACACGATGGTGCTTATATTATGGATGCTAGTACGAGACGGATTATGAAACATTTTTATATTAATAATGCTCCATATTCGGTGAATAATCTTTGTTCGTATTGCATTACCTCAGATAATGATATTTGGTTTGGAACCCGAGGTGGCGGTGTAAACAGATTGAGTAAAGATGGTACTTACATAAATCTCTCCGAGAAAGACGGTTTATTAGGAAAGACGGTTTTTGGGATATTGGAAGATAGTTCTTCAAGGGATATCTGGTTTAGCACCAACGATGGTTTATACTATTACGACTATAAAACCGAAAAAATAAGCAAATCCCAGATTAATAATCCGAGTCTTTGTGGAGCTTTTTATGTGCGTGCTTGTTATAAAACATCAAAAGGAGAAATGTTATTTGGAGGAACGGATGGTTTCATTATGTTCAGTCCCAGGGAAATAAAATATAATAATCAAAAGCCCAAAGTTTTTTTCACAGATTTGTTGATAAATAACAAGAAAATTAGCCCTGATTCTAAAAATTCGCCACTAAAGAAAGATATAACTACTTTATCCTATTCTAAAAATAGTGATGACAAAATTATGTTATCACATAATCAGTCTAATATAGAAATACGTGTTTCAGCAAACAGTTATTTACACGCCGAGAAAAATAAGTATGCCTACAGAATGATTGGATTATCGGACAAGTGGAATTTTTTGCCACGGGGACAAAAAACGATACAATTTTTTAATCTGCCCGCCGGAGATTATATATTTGAAGTGAAGGCTGCCAATAATGACGGTTTATGGGGCGACGAAGTTTCTACATTACATTTCTGGGTAAAGCCTTCACCTTTTCTCTCTGTTTGGGCATACCTAGTTTATTTCCTATTATTATTGAGTATAGTATATTTTATCTGGCGATATTTTACAAATAAGAAAATATTCAAAAACCGTCTCGAAATGGAGCAGCTCAAGGAGCAAAATATGAAGAAGCTTACTCAGGCCCGAATCAATTTCTTTACAAATATATCACACGATCTTAGAACACCGCTCACTCTGGTTGTTGATCCGTTGAAACAACTTAAAGAACGTATGCCCGAAGACAAATCGTTGATTACATACGTACATTTAATTGAGAAAAATGTAAACCGTATCCAACGAATGATTAATCAGCTGCTCCAATTCAGGGAAATCGAGAGTCAGAAAATAACATTTAACCACCAGCCGGGAGATTTGATTCAATACATTAATGATATCTTCTCACTATTTGAACTTTATGCGAATAAAAAAGGGATAGAGACAGATACGAACTTAGAAATAGACGAATTTTATACCAAATTCGATCACGACGCGATAGAAAAAATCTTCACAAACTTGTTTTCTAATGCCATAAAATATACTTCTGAAAATGGATTTGTAGGCCTGAAAATCTATAAACTTCCCCATGAAGAAATTACAAGACTTGCACTGCCCCATAAATTACATACCGAGTATATATCTGTTGCCGTAACCAATACTGATGCCGAAATACCAGATGATCAAAAAGAGAAAATATTTGACTCTTTCTATCGTCTCACTTCCGGAAAACCTGTATTTGAAGAGAGCACAGGATTGGGTTTGGCTATTGTAAAAGAATTAGTGAATAGTTTGGATGGTAAAATTTTGTTGCATTCTGCCGATTCAAAGGTTACTTTTACCGTAGTGTTGCCTTTCACATTGAATGTAGAAGAAACTGATAGTGACACTGTTTCCTATGAGTATACAATTTCGGAGATAGATAATATAGTGGCCGAGTCGGAAGAAATGAAGTTGCGTGAAAACCGAACTCGTAAAGCCTATAATATTGTTGTTATCGAAGATAATCCGGATTTAAGAAACTATATGGAGCAACAACTATCAGAATTCTATAATGTCTATACAGCCGTTAATGGAAATGAAGGTATTATAAAAATCGAAAAAATAATCCCTCAAATAGTAATTACCGATTTGATGATGCCCGAATCTGACGGGTTTGATGTATGTAGAACCATCCGGTCAAATATTAAAACAAGCCATATCCCGATAATTGTTTTGTCGGCATTAGGCAAAAATACCGAGAATAAAATTAAGGCTTTGGAAAGTGGAGCAAATGTCTTTATTGATAAGCCATTTGATATGGGCTTTTTACTAACTCAGGTGGATAATCTTATCAAAAACCAGAATGAATTAAAAGAGCTATATAGTAAGAAATATATTGCCGAACCGTCCAAGATAACCATATCATCTATGGATGAAGAGCTTCTAAAAAAGGCGATGAAGCATATAGAGCAAAATATCAGTAATAATGACTATAACGTCGAGTCTTTCGTGTCGGATATGGCTATTGGACGAACATTGCTGTATCAGAAAATAAATGATATAACAGGAATGTCAATCAAAGAATTTATAATGGATATCCGGCTTAAGCGGAGTGCTCAACTCCTGAAAGACTCAGATCTGACCATTTCCGAGATAGCCGATCTCACTGGTTTTGTAAATCCGAAGTATTTTAGTATTTGTTTTAAAAAGCACTTTGAATTAACACCTTCCGAATTTAAAAAGAAATCATGAGTTCATTTTAATACGATTTTGAGAAAAATACATAATAAAAACCCCACTACCTCATCTAAGAAAAAGAAGTTTTACTGGCTTCTTTTTTTTATTGTAAGTACTGTTTTTAACAGGTACTGTACAAATTGAAACCATTTCTGAATAATTCAATAACCATATGTATACCCGCTTCGGCTAATTTTGTGGCAGTCTGAGTCGGAGGATATAATTAGCTATGGATAGCAAATATAGTTTATTATCGCCCATTTCAGATTATTAGAATCAAATTATACACTATTAACCTTTATTATAAAATTATGAAAAAAACAAATGAGAATGGAAATGCTCTCATTGCCAGCATAAGAGCACCTTCTATGAATCTAATACAGAGAACACAGATGTAAATATTAATTTAATTTGTCTAAAAACATGAATTCACAAAAAAAGTTATGGTACTGTTTAATGCTTATTGCTTCTTTTTTGCTATCAACAGTACAGTTGTATGCAGATACGCAGCAAGATTCTAATAAAGCAACCGGAACGGTTGTTGATGAAAAAGGAGAACCTCTTATTGGGGTTTCGGTTAAGGTAAAAGGCGCAAGCATGGGCACAATTACCGATATCGACGGAAACTTCTCTGTCGAAGCCCCTACAGGAACGACATTAGTTTTTTCTTATATAAGTTATTCCGACGTTGAAGCTAAAGCAGCAAAAGGAATGAAAATAATCATGACTGAGGGGGACAGTCAACTCGATGAAGTGGTTGTTGTAGGATATGGTACGATGCGAAAAAAAGACCTGACCGGAGGCCTTTCTGTTATTGGTGAAAAAGAACTGGGAATGGTTTCAACAAGTAACCTTCTTGATCGGCTTGTAGGACAGGTTGCCGGTTTAAGTATTACAACTTCTAATGCTACTCCCGGAGCGGATCAGTCTATTCTTATCCGTGGTCAGAATTCTTTGACAGCCAATAATGATCCGTTAATAATTTTGGATGGAATACCTTACAGAGGTTCATTAGGAGATCTTGACCCGAACACCATTGAAACTATGTCTATATTGAAAGATGCCTCGGCTGTAGCGATTTATGGTTCGCGCGGATCTAACGGAGTAATACTTATTCAGACAAAAAGAGGTGTTAAAGGAAAACCTCAGGTAAGCTACAAAGCACAACTCGGATTTTCTGAAACAATGCAGCGGATTCAGGTGATGGGACCAAATGAATATATTCGATTTAAACAGGATGTAGGGCGTCTTAATAAAAATTATTCAGGTGATCAGCTTGACCCTATTGCAGGAAACGTTATAACTCTCACCGAACGCGGAAATTATATTGACGGAATTACACACGATTGGCAAGATATTATTTTTCAGACTGGATTTACCATGGATCATCAGTTTGCAATATCAGGAGGTACAGACGATACAAAATATATGGCTTCTATATCTTATCTGGATCAGGAAGGAGTGGTTTACAATACCGGTCTTACGCGTACAAATATATCTGTTAATGTCGATCAAACCTTTAACAAATGGTTGACCGTTGGTATGGGAACGCAGTTTGTACAGAAAGAAAACGGTGGTATAACACCTACTATCGAACATGCTATAAAACAGAGCCCATATGGTAAGTATAAAGACGAAGCCGGCTACTATGTTCCTGCACCTATGGAATATGATCTTTGGGGCAATCCGATGAGAAATGTTAAAGCTGTAGATGACAAAACCAATCGGAATTTCTTCCTAAATGCTTACGTAAATATTTTATTACCGGTTAAAGGCTTGTCTTTCAGAACTAATTTTGGATATAATTACAGAAGTTACTTTAACGGTACATATCATGGACGTAACACCAATGATGGTAAAGAAACTGAGACACAAATAGGAGGAAAAGCAAGAATTGAAAATAAACATTTTACAGATTACACATGGGAAAATGTACTCCGATATGAACAAAAAATAGGTAATCACAGCTTCGATGCAACAGGATTATTCAGTATGCAAGAAACAGAAGACAAAACCTCTTCACAAAGTGGTGAAGGCTTTGTAACCGATGACGTAGGCTATAACATGATAAATACAGCTGAACGCAAAAAAGAAGTATTCTCAGGTTATTCCCACACAGCAGTGCTTTCTTATATGTTACGCCTAAACTATGCATATCAGGGTAAGTATATGGCAACTGTAACCGGGCGTTCAGATGGTGCTTCAGTATTCGGAAAAAACAATAAATATGCATTTTTCCCATCTGCGGCCTTAGCCTGGCATATAGGTGAAGAAAATTTTATAAAGGAAAATGTTACATGGATGGATATGTTAAAACTAAGGGTTTCATACGGAGCTAACGGTAATCAGGCAATTCCGGTTTACAGAACATTAGATCGTCTCTATTCAAAAGTTAAATATATTTGGGGAGATGGTGGCACAGTAGCTAACTCGGCTTATTTGCCTAGCGATGGTATTGGTAATCCAAACTTGAAATGGGAAACTACTTATTCCGCTAATGTTGCTTTGGATTTTATGTTTTTCAGAGGTCGTTTAGGCGGTACTATTGAGGGTTATATATCTAATACACATGATCTTCTTATGACACGTACTGTTCCTATCATGAATGGTTACAGTAAAATTTATGATAATATAGGGCAAACCCGTAATACAGGAATTGAAATAACCCTAAACTCGGTTAACATTGATCAGAAAAAATTCAAGTGGAACACAAACTTTAATTTCTTTCTAAATCGCGATAAAATTATTGAATTACGTGGAGATAAAGTTGATGACATTAATAACAATTGGTTTATAGGAAAGCCTCTGCAAGTTATTTACGACTACAATGTGGTAGGTATTTGGCAACAAGGGGACGAGTTTTTCTATACTGATGAGAATGGAGTCCAAAAAGAAATACAGCAAGGAGCTGTACCCGGTGATGCCAAGATACAAGATGCAGATAGAAACGGATACATAGATGCTAAAGACAAGAAAATTATAGGCAATAAAAGGCCAAGTTTCACAATGTCTTTAGGTAATACGTTTACGTATGATAAATTTTACTTCTCAATCCTGACAAATGGTGTATTTGGTGTGTGGCGTGAAGATAATGTAGCCAATATCGGTAGCTGGAGTGCGGGTAACTATATTCATGACGCAAACTATTGGACACCAGAAAATACAAATGCGGATGTTGTTTCTCCGGGTTACAAAAACCCTTTGGGACATGGTTATTACAAAAAACAAAATTACATCCAGATTAAGAATATAACATTAGGTTATAATATAGACAAAAAATTTCTTCGTAAACTGCAATTGAGCTCTGCAAGTGTAAACTTGAGTATCAACAATTTACATACATTTTCTAACATGAGACAAATTTTGAACTATGATAATGGCTGGATGGCTTCCTATCCCACAGCCCGTTCTTATATGTTGGGACTGAATATAAATTTCTAAATAAAAGGACATGAAAATAAAAGATTATATAAAAACAGGATTAGTGTTCATATTAATGATCACTGTGACAGGATGTAATGATTTTTTGGATGAGGAATTAAAATCGGAATTTGCTCCTACTAATACTTTAACAAGTACATATGGGTTTGAAGTAGGTTCTACCGGGCTCTATGCGATTGCGCGTGCCGAATATAATACTTGGGGACAAGAAGATGCATATATGCACGGCAATGCATGTGCTTACGAAGCATTGCACGTTGCAACGGATATTGTAGAAGCAATAAACAGCAACAGCTCTTTGACTAACTTTGCCAATTTAACACTAACATCCGAAGAAAGATTTGTTCGTTCATATTGGGACTGGGCATATAGTCTGATCGCTTCATCTAATTTAATATTGGTTTATTCCGAAAAAAATACAAATTGGGATTATTCAACCGATAAAGAGCATTTTCAGGCCGAAGCTCGTTTTTTCCGTGCTTATGCTTATCGTACTTTGGTATATCTGTATGGCGATGTTCCCTATGTGGAGACAATATTATATGATTTCAGACTCGATTTTACACGCACACCAAAAGAGGAAGTGTTAGGATATATAATTGACGACTTGAAATTTGCAGCTGAGCACTTACCTGAAGATCCGGATAAAGTTAAAGACGGAAAATTAACTAAATGGGCTGCATATCATTTGTTAAGCGAAATGTATCTGCTACAGAAAGAATATAAATTGGCAGAAGAAGCCGCTCTGGAAGTAATCAACAGCAAATACTACAGTTTAATGAAAACACGTTATGGAGCAAATGTAAATCAACCCGGTGACGTATTTAGCGACCTGTTTGTAGAGAACAACCAAAACCGAAAAAGTGGTAATAGGGAAAGTATCTGGGTTTTACAACTCGAGTATAATACAATTGGAGGAGGAACACTATCTACCGACTGGACACGTAGGGCATGGACACCTAATTATGCTGCAATAACCGGTTTCGTTAAAGCAGATTCATTGGGAGGAACAGGACGAGCAGAAATAATGCCAATGAAATGGTGGGTTGGTACCCAAGGTACTAATGCAGAAGGTAACTATCCTGGAATTTTCAGTGCTAATGATATTCGTAATTCAAACTACAATATCAAGCGCAACTGGTATTATAATGATCCTTCAAACAAGGCATTATACGGTAAAAAATGTAATATAACTGAACAGACATGGATGTCGAATAAATCTTTATTCCCTGCGTTAGTCAAATTTTTTGCCAGAATATCACCGGTTGAAGATACAGGCGGATTTAAAGACCGCATGAAATTCCGTTTGGCCGAAACATATTTGCTGCTTGCCGAAGCTTATCTGGGACAAAACGAACCTCAATTAGCAGCAAATGCCGTAAATGAAGTACGTCGTCGTGCCGGAGCTCCCGATCTTAGTGCTACTCAAATGACAATGGATGAACTTCTCGATGAAAGAATCCGAGAATTAGTAGGAGAAGAAAGTCGCCGTTTCACATTAGTTCGTACCAATACTTTAATTGAGCGTGTAAAAGCTCATAATGAGAGGATAAAGGATAAGATTTCAGAAAGGGATTTGTTATGGCCAATACCACAAACTATAATCGACTCAAATAAAGGAGCAGAATTCCCTCAAAATCCATACTATTGAAAATTAAAAAAGTAATCTGTTCAATTTCTGTATAATATTAGGACAGATTCATATACTAACAATTTTCACTAAAAAATATATTATGAAAAGAGTAAAATTTATATATAAAATACTGCCTTTATTATTTGTCGGAATTCTTTTAGGGTCGTGCGACAACGATGTTGAGGATATTCCAAAAGTAAAAGAGAAGCTTGAATTGGCAGCTGATGTTTATGACATAGCAATAGACCTTGATAATCCGAGAGAAAATTTATTGACTTTTGATTGGACCGAGGCAAGGGAAGGTACAGGAGATAATCTGATTTTTTATACATCTAAACTTGATGTTGTTGGAAACAACTTTGGAACGTCTACCGCTATCATTAACTCTGAAGAAGAAGGTATACAAAGCCGAAGTTTCACATCGGAACAAATATACTATTGGATGACCGAAAGGTGGAAATTACCATTGACCAAGCCTTTTCAACTCGAATTCAGAATTGTGGCCCAATGGGAAGGTGGTTCAACTTTCGAGTATCCAGAGGTACGAACTGTAACAGTAAACGTAGCAGCAGTCAAAGAGGAAGTTCCGGTACCAGAAAAAGTTACCCTTTCAGGAAGCTCTTTGGATAATTCTATAATAGAAATTGAAAAAACCTTAGAGAACGAAAGCAAATATGCAATATTAGTTAATCTGAAACCCGGGGAGTTAGTAATTCCATTAGTAGTCTCTGCCGAAGAGGCCGGAGATAAAGAATACTATCTTAACCCTAAAGATGGAGAAGGTACATTGCAGGATGGAAAACCTGAAGCTATAGAACAACAGGATAAACGTGTTGCATGGAATATAACCACTGCTGGTCAATATCGTGTTATTGTAGACTTTGAAAACTCTGAAGTTACTATTTACTCTCCGGCTACCGATCTGAAACCGTTGGAAGTATCTTGGCCGGCTGCTAATACAACAGGTGAAATAAAAACAGTGGAAGTTACCAGTTTGTGGCTCTATGGGGGAGGAACTAGCTGGAAATGGTGGCCTGATGCTTCTATAGAAAAGCCGGGGACGATATCGGTAAGTTTGGCCGATCCTCAGATACTTATCTATCAGGGAGCTGCATTATCGAGTGGAGATGGTGTGAAGTTCGTCGTTGGATTTGAATATATAGAAACTAAAGAAAGAGATGTAGCTTATACATTTACTAATCCGTTAACCGCAGAAGGTAAACGTCAGAATTTATCACTTGATTTGGATAAACTCGGCGATTTACATAGTGGGCACGATTCCGAAACCCGTAACTCATATTATAAGCTCCCGTCAGGAACCAATTTTATTGTATTTGACTTAAGAAATAAAACGATTTTGGCAAAAAAACAATAGAAAACACTCTTTAGATATCAGATGAAGGATTGCCGTATCAAAAAGAAAAACTACGGTTTATGATACGGCAATTTGTTCGGATAGCATTGGGAAGACTCAAAGGTGGGATTTAATAAAAACGAAAATTAAAGATATACTTTTTTAACACCACATTTTTTAATTATGAACAAAATGAATATAAGAATAAGAATAGTAATGAGCTTTGTATTAATGGCTTTTTTGTGCCTAACTACTTATGCTTGCTCAGATTCAGACGACGGATCTGATGGAGGTGGAAAAGTTGAAGGAACTTTGGTAAAAACCAAGTACAATAAAACAAAAGTTCTGCGTAATCCTCTTACCGGTTGGGTTATGTATGCTTCCGGTACAGGTGATGAATCATATTGGGATACTGAATTTTGGGTTACGGATATTGCTAAAACAGTTAAAGCTATAGATTATGCTTCTGCAGGCTACATTCGTACAAGCTGGGCCAATTTGAATCCCCAGGATGGAGTATATGCGTGGAGAGATACTAACACCGCAATCGGAAAAATGATTGAAGGAGCCAGAAAAAGAGGGTTGCCTATTGCATTCCGTATCGTTGTTGACGGACGCGATCAGCGACAAAATACACCACAGTTTGTATTCGATGCCGGAGCTAAATTTTATTTGGCCGATACAAATTATCCCGATAGAATAACACCATATCCTCAAGATCCTGTTTTCCAACAATATTATGAAAAGTTTATTCGAGCATTGGCTGAAGACTTTAATGATCCGGATCGTACTGCATTTATCGACGCATACGGTTTGGGTAAATGGGGTGAAGCTCATAACGTGATTTATGAAAGCGTAGGAGAAAATGTAACTGAAAACACCGAAAGACTTAAAGCTGAAGTTTTTGAATGGGTTACTGATTTGTATAGTAAAACATTTACAAAAGTACCTTTAGTTATTAACTATCACCGTGTGGTAGGGCATCCTGCAAGTTGGGGATCACCGGTAGAAAGTAGTTCAACCTTGTTGGCAACAGCTATCTCAAAAGGATATAGCCTTAGACAAGATGCTTTTGGAATGAGTGATTATTATCAAAGTTGGGAAAAGAGCTTTGCTTCAAGCTGGAACTATAAGGTACCTATCATTATGGAAGGCGGCTGGATTACGGGTGGAACACATCGATATTGGACCGATTCGAGTGGTAAATATCGTGAAGGACATCCCGAAGATGTAAGATTGGGAGAATACGAAACCTCAAAAGAAGCCCATGTAAATATGATGGACTTCAGGGTTGGTTATGAAACAGAGACTTGGTTTAAGACTAGTTATACTCTTGTCCAAAATTTTATATCAGAAGGAGGATATCGTCTTTATCCAGATCAGCTCTATCTACCTGAAAGCGTAAACTCAGGACAAGAGGCGAAGATAAATCACCGTTGGAGAAATATGGGTTGGGGTTACTTTCCGAACAACATCAAACAATGGAATTATAAATATAAGGTGGCTTTCGCTTTGTTAGATTCCGGAGATAATGTAAAAGGAATATTTATTGATGATAAATGCGAGCCTTCGGACTGGTTGAAAGATAACCCTAAGACTTATGACTTTAAAACTAACGTAAATGTATCTGCAGGAAGCTATACATGGGCTGTGGCTATTGTCGACACGGAAAAAGAAAATAAGCCGGCGATAAAACTTGCCGTAAACAACGAAACAACTGCTGAGGGATGGGTTAAGCTTCTTGATGTAAAAGTGAAATAATAAAATCATTTTATAATTATAAAGAATTGACAAAATTGAAAAAAAATAGATTAAATACATTTCTGTTTTCTCTGTCACTATTCTTATGTTCAGCATCTTATGCTACGGAAGTGTTGGTCGAGGCCGAAAGTTTTGCAGATAAAGGAGGATGGATTGTTGATCAACAATTTATGGATCAGATGGGCTCGCCTTATTTGAATGCCCATGGATTGGGAATTGCTGTTAAAGATGCCTCTACAAAAATACTTTTCCCCGAAATCGGAACATATCACGTATATGTCCGCACATTTAACTGGACAAGTCCATGGCATAATGGAGAAGGTCCCGGAAAATTTCAACTTGAAATCGCTGGCAAGAAATTGCCGGCGGTTTTAGGGGCGGAAGGCAACCAATGGGAGTGGCAATATGCAGGTAGCACAAACATAAAAAATAAGCAGACTATTATTGCTTTGCACGACCTGACCGGCTTTAATGGACGTTGCGATGCTATTTATTTCACTACCGAGAAGAGTAAAACTCCTCCTTCGCAAGTAGGTGAACTAGCCTCTTTCCGAAAAAAAATACTGAATATTCCAACTACTCCCAATGACAACGAATCATTCGATTTTGTTGTAGTGGGAGGAGGAATTTCAGGAATGTGTGCGGCAGCATCTGCTGCCCGATTAGGAATTAATGTCGCTCTTATTAACGACCGTCCGGTATTGGGAGGAAATAACAGTTCCGAAATTCGGGTTCATCTTGGTGGTAGTATCGAATTGGGACCCAATAAAGGGCTTGGACGAATGATTCGCGAATTTGGACATGCGAAAGAAGGAAATGCTCAACCGGGGTCAAATTATGAAGATGAGAAAAAAGAAGACTTCATAGCCAACGAAAAAAACATCACTCTGTTCGCTAATTATCGTGCAATAGATGTCGAAATGGATGGCGATAAAATAGCCTCCGTCATTATCAAACATATAGAAAACGGGAACGAGATAAGATTGGAAGCTCCTATGTTTTCAGACTGCACGGGTGACGGAACGATTGGTTACCTTGCCGGGGCAGATTACCGTATGGGGCGTGAAAGCCGTAACGAATTCGGAGAAGAACTTGCTCCGGAGGTTTCCGATAAAATGACCATGGGCTCTTCGGTACAATGGTACTCGAAAAATACCGGGAAGAAAACCCGTTTTCCCAAGTTTAAATACGGAATAGACTTCAATGAAGGAAATTGCGAAAAAGTGACCATGGGCGAATGGAAATGGGAAACAGGCATGAACCTCGACCAGATAAACGACTTCGAGAAAATTCGCGATTATGGGCTTATGGTTGTTTTTTCCAACTGGAGTTTTCTGAAAAACGAATTGAAGGATAACACCAAATATCACAACCTGAATCTCGACTGGGTGGCTTGTTTTGCCGGAAAACGTGAATCGAGGCGTTTACTAG
>DAMCDT010000057.1:12661-14586 GCA_032058265.1 Tannerellaceae bacterium | reverse complement strand
AACGATCCAGCACTTCTTTTTTTTTGTAAGTCTGTCCCGTGATCTGTGTAAGAGATACAGGATTAGGCGCATCACCATTGAATGTTGTTTGATTTAAGTTAATACCTATTCCGATAACAGAACAATATATATTTGTTCCTGAAAGGTCATTCTCAATCAGCATACCGCTTATCTTCTTATCTTTCCAGTAAATGTCGTTCGGCCATTTAACTGTGATGTCATTTGCATAATGATCCAACGCCTCTTTTACACTCAGTGCCGCTATTTGCGAAATAATGAATTGTTTATTGGCAGGAATAAAGGAGGGATATAAAACGATACTGAACAAAAGGTTCATTCCCGATGCAGACTCCCAACTGTTACCTATTTGTCCGCGACCTCCAGTCTGAAACTCAGCAACCACTGCACTTCCTTCCGGCAAACGGTCTTTACGGATATGCTCCCGCAGATAATTGTTGGTCGACGTTGTTTCCTCCAGATGAATAATTTGCGGATATTCCTGCTCTATTTCCATTGATTTATTCATCTTTATATTTTTCCCTGATAGCCTTAGGCAATTTTGATAGTACTTCTTTGTACGAATGTAATATCCATTGTTTAATTTCAATGTCTTTCATATCCCTTTCCAGGTAGATGCCGTTCCAATATTTCTTGTTAAAATGATAAGCCCCCTCTACCGCATTATATTTTTCCCGTAGCTCTATTGCCAGGTCAGGGTTACACTTTACCGCGATATATGGCTCTTCCGCTTCCAATGCCAATAAGGCAAACATTTTGTTTTCGACCTTAAAAACCAGCGAATCATCACCAAACGGAAAACTTTCTGTTGTATTTTTCAAAGAGATACAGTATGCTCTTGCTTCTTCAATATTCATATAAAATATAATCAATTTGCAATTAGGCAAAAATAAGATTTATCATTTAATCATACGTTATCTTCAAAGAATATAATACCATACGAGAAATTAAAAATTAACTTGCGGGCAATTAATAAAAACACTGTTTAAAACTCATCGCCTCACAAGGGTGAGGCGATCGCTCCACATATAGTGAGGCGATCGTTTCACTATATGTGATCCACTCGCCTCACCCTTGTGAGCCAGTTTATATGAAGCGAGCCTTTGAATAAATGGTTGTAATACCTGTTATAAATACTTTATATGATTTAATGAATATTTCCTATGGAAATTTGTTCAGGTGGAAATATATTCATAATTTTGTTTCTCATGTCTTTAAAAGACAGAAATTTATAAATTAAATGGATAAACGTATAGGTAGCCTGATATTGAGTATCTATGCTACCTAAAAAGAAGAGTAAATTACAAACGGAATCAAATAACAACATCAATGAAAAAGTCGATATTTATTTTAGCCCTGGCGGGATTAACATTTATGGCATGTAATGGGCAAGCGAAAGTAGATAAACAAAGTAAAGAAACAACTAAAACAGAAAATAAAGTGAAAACGATACATTTGACTAAAGCGGATTTCTTAGCTAAAGTAGCTAACTATGAAACCAATCCGGAAGAATGGAAATACCTGGGTGATAAGCCTGCTTTAATAGATTTTTATGCTGATTGGTGCGGCCCATGTAAAGCTATAGCTCCTGTCTTGGAAGAACTGGCGGGCGAATACGACGGTGAAATTTACATTTATAAAATAGATACGGAAGCTGAACAAGAGTTGGCGGCTGTATTCGGTATCCGCAGTATCCCGTCTTTATTGTTTGTACCAATGGGCGAAGATCCCCAAATGGCGCAGGGCGCTATCCCAAAACCTCAATTGAAAGAAGCTATCGACAAGGTTTTATTGAAGAAGTAACGTTCTCTTTTATTAGGAATGCATATATGAGTGCCAATGGAAAAGTTATGTTTAATAAGAGATATTTACAGGGCAATCAGGGATTTTGAAATTACTTTCCAGCA
>DAMCDT010000057.1:0-12651 GCA_032058265.1 Tannerellaceae bacterium | reverse complement strand
CCAGCAAGAGCATGGTTTATGCCTGAACGAAGGAATGGCGCTATGCAGTCTTAAATCGAATAAGCTATCATCTAGTGATCTGGCGACGGCATTGGGTTTGACTCACTCAAATACTTCGAAAGTTATCAAGTCGATAGAAGCAAAAGGATACATCAAACGCATATTGGGCAAAGATGATAAACGGCAGATGTATTTTATTCTCTCGTCATCCGGTAAAGATAAACTGAGAGAAATAAAGGCGGAAGAGAAGAATATCACTTCTCTTCTGGAAAAGTTATCAAGCCTTGAAGCAGAAGAGACAGTTAACAAATAATTTATCTTCTGCGGAGAGGAGCATAAAACGCATCTTTAATATGCTCTATCTCGTAACCGTTATCACTTTTTATAAGTGTAATAATGTCGAAGCGGATAGGCATGCTTAACCGGAAATAACGGGCGTATACGTCAGCAGCAGAGGTTATCCGTTTGATCTTTCCATTGTCGATCGACTCTTCCGGCGAAATAAGATAATCTTCCGAACGGGTTTTAACTTCCACAATAACCAGCTCATCATCCTTAGTAGCAATGATATCCAGTTCGTAATGGTGCCATCGCCAGTTAGTGTGTAAAATGATATATTCATGTTTGATTAAAAAACAACGGGCTTCTTCTTCGCCCTCTTTTCCAGTTAGGTTTTGGTCTGTCATAATGTCTTTTATTTAGCACAAATATAATGTTTTTCTTTTTTATTTAAGGTATGACACATATATTTGCATCTATGAAAAAGATGCGTAAGTATTCTGCACCACTACCTAACCAGCCGCGTGTGCATAAGATTTCCTTTATGCTGAATGATGAAGAGCATAAGGCTGTGATACGTTATCTTTCAAAATATAAAATAGAGAATAAGTCCCGCTGGTACCGTGAAACTATTCTTTCACACATCCTGCGAACCCTGGAAGAAGACTATCCTACCCTTTTTAATGAAAACGAAATGAGAAGATGACACCGTTTGATGATGAATACTTTATGAGGGTTGCGCTAACAGAAGCCCGTGCCGCGGCAGCCGAAGGAGAAGTCCCTGTGGGAGCCGTTATCGTTTGTAATAATCAGGTCATCGCCCGGGCACATAACCAAACAGAACTATTAAATGACCCGACAGCCCATGCAGAAATATTAGCCATTACATCGGCAACAGGTTCTTTGGGAGCCAAATACCTTACGGATTGCAGCCTCTATGTTACAGTTGAACCGTGCGTAATGTGTGCAGGAGCAATCGGATGGGCGCAGATAAGTAAGGTGATATATGGCGCTTCCGATGAGAAAAGAGGCTTTCAGGAATATGCACCAAAGGCTTTTCATCCGAAGACGATTATACAAAAAGGTGTGTTAGAGGAAGAATGTGCGGCAGAGATGATCGCTTTTTTTCGCGACCGCAGGTAGTATTATTCTTTTTTTTCTTTTATTTCTTCATAGTCCACATACTCACCAACATCTTTCGTAAATATTTTAGGACGTTGCTGAACCGATGGTTCCCGACGGGTTTGTTGCGAAGTATTTCTGCCTGCCTGACGTTGTTGCTGGCGTGCTTTCTTTTCACTGTCGCTACTTCCAAACAAAAGGTTTTTCAGCGTGCGCAGAAAAGAGACTCCCAACAATAATGTCATGAGGATAATAAAAAAGAATATTACAAACAGAAATTTAAACATACGCCTAAGCTACTTAGTGATTAATATGAACTGCAAAGATAGGAATCTTGTTTAACTCTTTTTGTTAAAAATAGACAAGAGAACATATAGAAATATAGCGCCTGCAATTCCCAGAAAACCAAAAAAGATAATAAATAACAAAGAACAGGCAAAAAGGATATAACGAACTTCATTTCCCTTCCATGAAATTGATTTTGTTTTCAAGGAAAACATAGGTATTTCGGATACCATTAACAATGAAGTTAAGGTAAAACATATAACAAGAATTATGATGAACAACAGTTCATTCAAATGGACAATAGGCTGCAATGAATAACTGAGGGACGTCCAAAACAAAGCATGTGCCGGAACCGGTAATCCAAGAAACGAAGTTGTTTGCCGTTCATCAACATTAAATTTGGCTAAACGCAAACCTGTAAATGCCGGGATAATAAACGCAAGAAAGGGAATATACTCATTTAAAGTACCGAAAGGAAGCGCCGGGCTAGCCTGACGAAGTAGTGATAAAACAACCATTCCCGGAGCAACACCAAAGCTTACGACATCTCCAAGAGAGTCTAATTCTTTTCCAATGGGTGAGTAGGCCTTTAATGAACGTGCAGCAAAACCGTCTATAAAATCGAGTACCGAAGCGATAATGACCCAGTAAGTCGCCCACAGAAGGTTTCCTTCTACAGCAAACACAATGGCTACACATCCTGAAACCAGATTCAGGCAGGTAATCGTATTGGGGATATGTTTACTCAGGCTCATTGGTCTTTCTTTAATTAATTGCTCTTTTCCAACCGTGCTATGGGCGTTTGGTTTCCTGTTACTTTCTGATCCATTTCGATAAGCACTTCACTGCCTAACGGGAGATAAACATCTACCCTCGAACCGAATTTAATAAATCCCATGTGTTCATCTACATGGCATTCTTCGCCTTCTTTTGCGTATGTTACGATACGGCGGGCTATTGCTCCTGCAATTTGCCGTGCTAATATATCTGTTCCGCATTTGGTTGTTATAACAACGGCGGAGCGCTCGTTTTCCGTACTGCTTTTAGGAAGATAAGCAGCCATAAAACGTCCGTTATTATGAGATACATGCTTAACCGTACCATTTACCGGAAACCAGTTGGCATGCACGTTAAATACAGACATAAAGATAGAGATTTGAAGGCACTTTTTGTGTAATATCTCATTCTCCATTACTTCTTCAATAGCAACAATCGTACCGTCGGCCGGAGCAATTACCAAGCCTTCCGAATCATACGGAAAGCGACGAAAAGGACTACGGAAGAAGTTCAGTACCAAAAAGAACAATACAGCTGAAACAACAGCAATTATATAAAATAATAAACCTTCGCCAATCGTATGAAATAAGACAAGATTTAAAAGAAACAAAACAGTGAACAAGGTCAACAACAGACCTGTTCCTTCTTTGTGTACTTTCATTTTCCTGATCTTTCTTATAGCCATATTCTTATGCTGATTGTGCAAAAATATTCATTTTTAATGAATATCAATCCATAACTTCTTCTATTTTATCTAATCCCACATACCATATAAAGCCTTGAACCTGATTATAACCTATTTGCCGGATCAATTTCATATAATTCCTGACCTGATATTGATAGCGTTTATCTATTTGCTCTCCGAACTTATAATCCACAACGGTTACCTGGGTATCTTTTATCATAACCCTGTCTGGACGCTTAGAACTGTTTCCGAAAAGGATATCGACCTCATTTAAAACATGAGTAATGGAACCATCAAACCACTCCTTTACTTGTGGTGAGGCTAATAAGGTTTCCAAACGCACGGTAATATCCTTTAATTCTTCTTTATTAATAATTCCTTCCAGATAATACTTTTCAATAGTATAAGGAATATCTTTACTGGTGCGGATCGAACTTAATATTTCGTGCATTAAAGCACCATATTTCCTTTGGGCATTATCAAAGAAGAATCCTTTTCCGTGCAGACGTAATTGAAGGCGTTCGTCCGGTGAAATAGATGAAAAGCGTCCAACGTTTATTTCTTCTGTTGTTTTATCCTCTTTCTTACCGGGGATTGGTTGCCATAAGCTGCCTAATTCAAATGATCCGTTTTGCCAATCAAAGGAAGAGGGTAGATCAATGAGCGGTTCATTCTCTTTTAAAGGATTATCATTGATGTATAAACTTTCCCACAACAAGTCGGAAATAGATGATATCTTTTCAATCTTCCCCGTCTCTTTATCCATCTTCTTTGGATGAGGGGCAAATACGATCAATTCTTCTTTTGCCCTGGTGAAAGCAACATATAAAGTATTTAGGTTATCTATAAACGCATGAAGTTTCTCTTCAAAATAGTTTTTGGCGAATATGGTTTGTGACAACTTCTGGCTATACCGTACTGGAACAAGATGCAATTTATTAAAAGGGGCAACTTTAGGTTCGCACCACAATATAACCTGTTTCATTGGTTTATGATCGATCTCCCAGTCGCCCAAAGGAATGATCACCACTTTAAATCCAAGTCCTTTTGATTTATGGATCGTAAGGATACGGATAGCATCCTGCGAGTCCGGGGTATTTATTGTTTTCCGGTATCCCGTATCTTCCCACCATTTAAGGAAACGGCTCAAGTCAGCGCTTTCTTTTTGTGCATATTCCGCTATCATATCGAAGAAAGCCTGGATAAATACCTGTTCGTTTTCGGGGAAATAATTATTAAAAAGGCGAAACAATCCTTCGGCAATTTCATACAATGAATGACGGGCTAACTCCTGTAAAGTCGTTTTTACCTCTAAAGGGAAATCATCATTGATATTGATCTGTTCCAGTTGTCCGGTTAATGTAGCATAAGCAAAAAGGGCTAGTTGCCTGTTGGTAATATCCTCTGTGTTCTTTAGATATTGCAAGAAAGTAATAATGGTACGGACAGAAGATGAACTTCCTATAAATAAAGCATCGTCTGATATGATATCATAATGGTAACGATCGCTGATTTGATTCTCTTTATAAGACAATAATGTATCGGCCACTAATGCCCCTTCCTGATTTGTACGCACTAAAATAGCAATATCTTTGAGCCCGTAACCTTTATCTTGTAACTGCTCTATAAGGATTGGCAGGCGATTCATTGACTCTTCTTTCCAGTCTGTTTCTTCATCCGTAGGAAGAAAATCAATTTTGACATGACCATCCAGCTTCCGGAACTTAGGCGGCACAATCTGGTATGAATGATTATAAGCCGACATGATCCGGTACATAAATTCTTCCTGCTCTGTCGCCGATAAAGAAGATTCAATGAGTATTTCATTGTAAATGAACTGTAATAGCGAAGGAGCGGTTGTAAAGAATGCATTATTAAATTCAACAATATGACGGCAACTACGCCAATTCATTTGTAAAGTTTCTTCTTTAACCTGTTCCGGCATAAAGTCTTTTTGGACTTGTTCATCCAATAATTTCCAATCAGAGTTACGGAAGCGGTAAATACTTTGCTTTACGTCACCGACAATGAGGTTAGCAAAGGCATGCCCAAGGCTTTCCTTTATCAGGGGACGGAAGTTGTTCCATTGCATTCCGCTTGTGTCCTGAAATTCATCAATCATATAATGATCGATATGCGTGCCTGTTTTCTCATAAATAAAAGGAGCGTCACTATCATCGATTACTTTATTGAGTAATTCGGTAGTATCGGCTATCAGCATGATGTTTTTATCTTCGCGATAGGCAGCGATCTGATTGGAAATATCATTTAATATACCTAATGTATAATAATAACGTACTATTTCTTTTGCCGTATTATAAATGGTAAGGTCGTCAAACAGTACTGTTATTCCTTTAATACACTCGTTCAATCCGTTTTCAAAGGCATCTTCAATTTTTGAGATAATCGGTTGGGATGTCTTCAATGTATAGCATGCATTGACATTATCGATCAGGCCAAGGAAAGTAACAGTCGGCGGTTTCATTTCACCTCTTGCGTACCGTTCGAAATGTTTCATCGGAGAGTTACTGCTTCCTTTAAAGTCGGTTGTTTGAAGACCATACCGGTCTAATATGACCAATCCTTTTTCTCCCAGCGCCTTTATTTCGTTTTCTACTGAATGAATGATCTTATAAAGTTCGTTTTTATAGTTCTCAAGTGCGTGCTTATCCTCAATATCCTTACTGACCAGTTCACTGAAAGCCTTGTATTTTTCTTTGAAGACTTCCCTGCTCAATCCCATTATATCCCTTCGCAGGTTCCATTCGCCACCGTTTTCAATCTTATCGTCTGCAAATTTTATCAACCAGTTTAATAAATCTTTGTTCTCAGGTTTTTCAAGATCTGCCAACAGGTTGTCAATGGCTTCCGACAATACCAATTCCTGATCCATTTCAATACCATATCCTCCCTGCAAACCGATCTCGCGGGTAAATGCCCGCATTGTCTGTTGAAAGAAACGATCTATAGTGCTGATATTGAAAGCAGCGTAATCATGGAGTATGGATATTAATATTTTTTTCGCCTCATTCCGGATACTGTCTTCGTTGCGTGAATACTCTTCCATCAGCATCGAAAGATAATCCGATGACCGGCCTGATGAAAGATTGTACAGTTCTTCAATGATGCGTTTCTTCATCTCGTCGGTAGCTTTGTTCGTGAAAGTTACCGCTAAGATACGATGATAAGCTCCTTGTGAAGAGTAGAGTAGTTTCAGGTATTCACCTGTTAATTTATGGGTTTTGCCCGAACCGGCGGAAGCTCTGTAAACAGTCAGCATATATTATCAGATAATACGGCTTTTTACATAACCCTCTTTCTGTAATATCTCCAATACTTTATTACGTAAATCGCCTTGTACAATAATTTCACCGTCTTTCGCTGATCCGCCTACACCGCATTTTACTTTCAGGAATTTACCTAATGACGTAAGGTCTTCTGTAGTGCCTCTGAAACCGGTTATCAACGTGACTGCCTTGCCTCCACGGTTCCTTTTGTCAAGGGAAATACGCAGAAGTTGTTTTTCTTTAGGAAGCGTTTCCTCTTCCTCCTCATCGCCTGTATTATATTGAAAATCTGGATTGGTAGAATACATCACACCTAATCGGTCTTTCCAGTCGCTCTTTTTCATTTTACTATGCATTCTTTATTTATTTCAAATCTACAAATTAAACATCGGATACACAAACTTTCTGTTGAGCCATGCTTACCAATAAGGAATCATGCAGTTTCTTTATCGCTATAATGCTGTGATCTTTTCATCCAAAGGACGGCAGTTTCTTTTGGTTTTGTCCTGTCCATTTTATCTGCCACCGGCTGGTGCACCAATATCCACCAGCCGGTGGATTAATATCCATCAGTTGGTGTATTAATATCCACCGGCTGGTGGCAGATAAAATGGACGTTAGAAAAATACGAAACTATGGTGGGCTTTATATGAAATTCTAATGGATAAAATGTTATTAAGAAGATGCTTTAAGCATATATCGATACTTCCATAAAACAATTTAGGCACAGATTACGCAGATTTTACCAATTATAGATCAATATAATTGGTAAAATCTGCGTAATCTGTGCCTAAATAATAAAAAAGATATATTCGTTTAAATAATCTTTTCTAAATCATCCAGACTTTTAGAAAGTTCTTCATCTGTTAAATCATAATTGCCTAAATCGCCTGCAAGATACTGGTCGTAAGCTGTCATATCGATCAATCCGTGACCGGAAAGATTAAATAAGATTGTTTTCTGTTTACCCTCCAGTTTCGCTTGTTCTGCTTCTTTGATAGCAGCAGCTATAGCGTGGGAAGATTCTGGTGCGGGTATGATCCCTTCTGTTTGTGAAAACAATAAAGCCGCTTCAAATGTATCCATTTGTTTAATATCTACCGCTTCTACGTAGCCATCTTTCCTTAACTGGCTGACGATCGAACCGGCTCCATGGTAACGTAATCCTCCGGCATGAATATGAGCGGGAGAGAAGTTATGGCCTAATGTAAACATTGGAATTAATGGTGTATAACCAGCCTCATCACCAAAGTCGTATTGGAATTCTCCACGGGTCAGTTTAGGGCAAGAGGATGGTTCGGCAGCAACAACGCGTATATCTTTCCCGTCAAGTATCTTATGTCGGAGGAAAGAGAAGCCGACCACCGAGAAGTTTGATCCTCCGCCGAAGCATCCGATTACTACATCAGGATATTCGCCTGCCATTTCCATTTGTTTTTCTGCTTCCAGCCCAATAACTGTCTGATGCAGCATCACATGACTTAATACGCTGCCTAAGGTATATTTACAATTGGGTGTTTGTAATGCCAATTCAACCGCTTCCGAAATGGCCGTACCTAAACTTCCTTGGTAGTTAGGGTTATCGGTTAATATTTTACGGCCTGCTTTCGTACTCATACTTGGCGAAGCGATCACTTGTGCCCCGAATGTCTGCATGATGGAGCGGCGGTAAGGCTTTTGATGGTAACTGATCTTTACCATGTAAACAGCCAGTTCCAGTCCGAAAGCTTTTGCCGCATAAGATAATGCTGCTCCCCATTGTCCGGCTCCCGTTTCAGTAGTGATGTTAGTAACACCTTCTTTCTTACAGAAATATGCTTGCGCGATCGCAGAATTCAATTTATGGGAACCTATCGGGCTTACACTTTCATTTTTAAAATAGATATGCGCCGGTGTGTCTAATGCTTTTTCCAATCCGTAAGCACGCACCAAAGGTGTTGGGCGCCATATTTTATATAGGTCACGTACCTCTTCGGGTATTTCAATCCATTGATCAGTTTGATTTAATTCCTGATGTGCCAGTTCTTTGGCAAACAAAGGGTAAAGTTCTTCTTCTTTAATGGGTTGTTTTGTACCTGGGTTTAGTATGGGACGAGGCTTGTTTTTCATGTCCGCAGCGATGTTATACCAGGCAGTAGGGATGTCTTTCTCTTCTAACAAAAACTTTTTTGTACTCATAATCATATATGTAGGTTACATTATTATTCTAAAATCCGTAATTAACTTACAAGTTGGAAGCAAAGTAACAAATAATAATTCATTCTTCAACAAATAACAAATAAAAATATATATCTTTGCAAACCTAATTTATTGTCTAAATACTATTAAGAAACAGAAAACATGAAACAAACTATTTTGTGTCTTTTCTGCTGTCTGTTAATCCATCCGGCGACAGCACAAATAAAAAACTTTACTTATAAGTTCTATGGTTTTGTAAGGGGCGACTTGTTTTATAATTCCCGACAAAATGTTGATGCAATAGATGGTAATTTCTATTTGTATCCTATGGATAAGGATCTCGATGAGGATGGTAAAGATATCAATGCGAGTCCTAATAGCAGCTTCTATACATTTACTACCCGTTTGGGAGTGGACTTAACAGGCCCAAGGGTCGGCAGTGCGAAGTCATCTGCTAAGATAGAAATGGATTTCGGAGGATTTAGTTCGGCTTTTTACATGCTTCGCCTTCGCCAGGCGTATGTAAACCTGAGTTGGAATAGTGGTTCGTCTCTTTTGCTTGGTCAAACCTGGCATCCGTTATTTGGAGATGTTAGTCCTGAAGTATTAAACCTTTCTACGGGTAGCCCATTTCAGCCGTTTAGCCGGACACCGCAATTCAGATATCAATATAAGACAAAGAATGTATCTTTAACGGCATCTGCTTTATATCAACTGATGCATACATCATCCGGCCCTAACGGTAAAAGTGAGGAATACCAAAAGAACGGTATCTGGCCGGAGCTGTTTGCGGGTATTAATTTTCATAGTAACGGATTCCTGGGGGGAGTAGGTATTGAAATGCTTTCACTTAAACCTCGTTTGAAATCAGAAATGGAAGGAAAAACATATAAAGTGAACGAGCGGATTACAACTCTATCCTATATGGCACAGATGCAATACAGGACAAAGAATCTTTATCTTGCCGCCAAAACATTTTTAGCTTCTAATCTTACGCATACCGTGATGGTGGGGGGGTATGGTGTTAGTACTATTGATCCTAAAACAGGCAAACAAGAATATACCGGATCACGTCATTCGTCTACCTGGGTCAATATGGTATATGGAACGAAATGGAAATATGGAGTATTCTTTGGCTATCTTAAGAACTTAGGTACAAAGGATGAACTTTACAGTACGGATATGTTTTATGGAAGCGGTGTTGATATTGACAAAATAGCATCGGGAATTGCGCATGTATCTTACAACCTGCCTCATTGGAAACTGGGTGTTGAATATTGTTTAGCCGGTGCATGGTACGGTGATACCGACCTTTCAAATGGAAAAGTAAAGAATACGCATTCAGTGACAAATCACCGAATACTGGCATTACTTACTTATCACTTCTAAAATGAGGATTTAAAGTGCACTTTTGACATCCGCATCAAGCGTATTGAGGTCTTCAATACGTTTAACCAGATTCCCTTTTTTATCTATAAGGAATAAGGCAGGTAGTTGCCTTACATTATATAATGCTGCTATCTGCGAGTAAACAGATTCCGGATCACGTACGCATATCCAGGGAAGTTTAGAAGATATATTCTTCCAGAAATGTGTATCTGTATCCAAGGATACCTGATAAATAGTAAACCCTTTATCCTGATATTTTAAATATATATCAGCCAGATCCATATTTAATGGAGCAGACCATTCGCTTTGATAACTGGTAAAGTTGATCAACACAGTCTTATTTTCTGCAATAGAAGATAATGAAACCATCTCACCTTTTATATTAGGTAATGAAATGTCGAGGTAATTTATTACCTGGATATTAACATTGTCTTCAGTCAAAACACGTTGTTGACGAATCACTTTTATAGATTGTAAAGCCAGGTTATGTAAATGTTGTGCACGTGGACTTTCAGGATAATAAAAGTCATAGCTCGTTGCAACGGCACCGTATGCCTTAGAGTCTTCTTTATCATATAAATCGAAAAGGAGTAAACCATCTATTTGTTGGAATAATGCAAAATAAGCTGCAGTTGACATTGGTGCGGCATAAATATATTTACGTGCAACTTCTTTATAAGCATCCGCAGCTTCGAGTACTTGCGCACGGTAAGATGTGTCAGGTATTAATTTGCTTTCATATTCTTTACGTAATTTACCGATAGCCTGATTGGCATCTAATTGTGCTAATGTAATTGCCTTTATTGCTTTGGAATTATCGGAACCTTCTACCGAATAAGATGTGGCAAATGTTCCGGCATCTGCAGAGAAAGTAACCGTTTCAGTCGAGTCAATGGCAAAATTGATTAATTGATTATTTAAACGAAAACGATAAAATTCGGGATACTTTGGGCGTGGTTCTTTAAATTTAAATTTACCAGAGGCAGTTAATTTTATAGAGTCTAGCGGTTCAACTGAGGAAACCCCTACATTTTCAAGATACATAACCATACCATCCGCCCCGGAGACCACTCCCTTTACCGTAAATTCGGATTCACTACATGCAGTGAACATCAACAACACTCCAAAGGCTACCATTATCAGATTAGCAAATCGTTTCATCTTTCAGATGCATTATTTTTTATTATTTAGATGCAAATATACATTAATTTACAAATCGATTACTATTATTCCTGATTTCTTCGGATATTTTTTGCAAAAAAGACCTTATACTTAGTTATTTATTCTATTTAGACACATTTAACAAATAAACTTTCATTACATTTGCACCAATTTTACAGATAGATAATAAGAAAATAAATTATGGTTAATCCGATTAACAAGACGATCGATTTAGGTGATGGAAGGTCTATCACCATTGAAACCGGAAAACTGGCAAAGCAGGCGGATGGTTCCGTTACCATTCGTATGGGCAATACAGTATTGCTTGCTGCCGTAACTGCCGCTACAGATGCAAAACCCGGTGTTGATTTTATGCCTCTTCAGGTTGAATATAAAGAAAAATTCTCATCAAACGGACGTTTTCCGGGAGGTTTTACGAAAAGAGAAGGCAAAGCCTCAGATTATGAAATTCTTACTTCACGTTTAGTAGACCGTGTGCTTCGTCCTTTATTTCCGGACAATTATCATGCGGAAGTTTACGTAAACATTATATTATACTCTGCTGACGGTGTGGATATGCCTGACGCTTTAGCCGGTTTAGCAGCCTCTGCGGCTCTAGCCGTATCTGATATTCCTTTTAACGGTCCTATTTCAGAAGTACGTGTTGCACGTATAGATGGAAAGTTCGTTATTAATCCTACTTTTGACCAGCTTGAAAAAGCGGATATGGACATTATGGTTGGTGCCACGATGGACAACATAATGATGGTTGAAGGTGAGATGAAAGAAGCTCAGGAGTCTGAAATGCTGGAAGCTATTAAAGTAGCTCATGAAGCAATCAAGATACAATGCCAGGCACAGATTGAACTGACGGAAGCTGTAGGCAAAACCGTGAAACGTGAATATGACCACGAAGTAAACGATGAAGAGCTTCGCAAAGATGTCCGTGAGAAATGTTACGATAAAGTATATGCTATTGCTACTTCAGGTTCCTCTAAACATGAACGCTCTAACGCCTTTAAAGCGGTAGTAGATGAATACAAAGCTAATTTTACGGAAGAAGAACTCGCTGAGAAAGAAGAAATGATAGGACGTTACTATCATGATGTGGAAAAAGAAGCCATGCGTCGTGCGATTCTGGATGAAGGCAAACGTTTGGATGGCCGTAAAACTACAGAAATACGCCCGATATGGTGTGAAGTAGATTACCTTCCCGGACCTCACGGATCAGCAGTTTTCACCCGTGGCGAGACACAATCTTTAACAACCGTTACTTTAGGAACAAAATCTGATGAGAAAACGATTGACGATGTATTGAATCATGGTAAAGAACGTTTCCTTTTACATTATAATTTCCCTCCATTCTCTACAGGAGAAGCAAAAGCTTCCCGTGGAGTTGGACGGCGTGAAGTGGGACATGGCAACCTGGCACACCGCGCTTTGAAGCCGATGATCCCGGAAGATTATCCGTATGTAATCCGTGTTATT
>DAMCDT010000056.1:0-14838 GCA_032058265.1 Tannerellaceae bacterium | reverse complement strand
GTAAAAGTTATTGTGATGACTTTTACAAACCATTGTGATAACTTCTTTCAATCATTGTATTGTTTTGATTAGATTCTGTTTCACTTGTTACCACTTTACGAGCTTTATCAAATGGAATACGGGCAAAATTATTTCACACATGAGCTATTTATATTTGCTCACGTCCTATTCCGGACAAGACACAATTGGTACCCCGGAGGCATCACGGGCGGAGGTTGATATTATGTTTGCATTTGTTTGTTTATAGCCTTATATCTACTCTGAAGTTAATTCCGTAGGGTGTTCTTACCTTGCTGTATAGGTGATTTTGATAAGCGTAGTAGGTTCTGCCGTTGTATCTTACTCTTTGGTATACGGGTAGGTGGGGTACGATCATACCTATACTTGGGAGTACTACTTCGTAATATCTGTTAGGGGTAGGACGGTAGTAATAGCCGTTTGCGTAATAATATACTACATTGTTATATCTTATGGGGCTATATCCATGAGGTAATACTGTAACTGTCTTCACATGGCGGGGAGGTGATACCCTTACACTGGAGCTATATCTTCTTTCTACGTTTGCTGTTCTGCGATTATTATTCTTTTTCCAGTTCTGTGCCTGGATTCCTGTAGATAAAGTGAATAGGGCCGCTAATAGTATAACTAATCTTGTTTTCATGACTTTACGTTTTAAAGTTCAACCTCATGTTATCTGTTATTTTTTAGACTTTTAGAAGAAAGAAAGGTTTATTCCTAAAGTTAAAAAGGATATGATTTAAGAAAAAAGCAAGATATGTATTAAACATTTGGCTGCCTTTACTGTTTTAGGCCATATATCCTTTACAAGAGGTAGAGATTAGACTATAACCAGGTTTTATAATAATTAAAAAAGTTTTTGATGATGAAAATTAAATTTTTGTATTTAGCCATGCTCGCATTCTTGTCTACTGGAATGCTATTCACATCATGTGATGACGACGACGATGATGACAACAACCAAACGGGTAATGCTGCCATCACTATTCAAAATGTATCAACAAAGAAGAATTTCATTCAAAGTGGAACTTTCAGAATCGAAGATAGAGATAATGAGGCTATACTTCCGGGAGAATCAGTAAGCATTACTTTCAATGCCGGTAAGGGCCAGGCTCTGATGTTTGCCACTATGTACGGTTACTCAAATGATGTATTCTTTGCTCCTGAAAATCCAGGCATCGAATTATTCGACGGTAATGGTAATGCCGTTACTGGTGATGTTTCTTCAAAAGTGAGATTATGGGATAATGGTACCCGTTTGAACCAGGTTCCGGGTGCAAACGTTGAACATCCGGGTATTGCTGAAACTGAAAACGTAAAGATGATCGACGGTACGGATGCTCAGGAAAACGAATATTTAGCCGCTTCTGAATTGATGCGTTTAACATTGGCCTACACTGCTGCAACTTCTGAGTTTACATTGACGATTGCTAATATTTCAACTGGCAAAATTAATGAGACTCCTTTCTCTCCTGGCGTATGGGTTGTTTCCAACATGGAAGGTGGCAATTTAGTAAACGACAAACCATTCTTCACTGACGACGAGAGGACTACAACTGCTTTAACTGCTTTAGCTGAAACCGGTAATCCAACCTCTCTAGCTGATTGGGCAGAGGAAAATACAGGCATTTTTACAGGTTTATCTCCTGCATTAGTGGTGGTTTACAGTGGTACTACCAACCCATTGTTTACGCTGAATGAAAAAGACGGTGGCGCCGGTTTGAAGGAATTAGCTCAAAAAGGTGACACAGAACCATTAAAGACATTCCTTGAGAGCTTACGCTATGTAAGGGAAGTTCATGTATTAGGTAATGGTGGAATTGCTCCAGGGGAAAGTAAAGAAGTTTCTTTCAGCGCTTATGAAGGTGACAATATTACGTTTGCTACCATGTTTGGTTCTTCAAACGACTGGTTTTTCGCAAATACGGAAACTATTAATTCAACTTATAAAGGGGATGTAACCGGCAGGGTATCTCTTTTAGATAGTGGAACGGCTATGAGTCAATATCCGGGTGCGGGTAATGGCCAGGCTTTGTTTGGCGGTACTTCTCTACCGGAAGATGACGTGGTTAAGGAAGTAGATACTGATTATCCTATACCAACCGTTTCTCAAATAATTAAAGTTACGCTTCGTTAAGTAAGCTGTTTACCAGATATTATTTAAGGCTGTATCATTTAACTGGTACAGCCTTATTTTGTTTTTATACATGTATCATTTTCTCTTGTGTATTTTTGTTGATTGTTTCTGATCTTTACTTTCCAGAATAAGGATATACACTCCGGAATTCCATTGGTTACAGTTAATTTCGTTTATACCTGCGGCTAACTTATGCCTTGAAACAAGGCTACCTGTTGCGGAGTATATTGTTGCAGCAGTATAATTACTTTCATTTGTTATATATAACCTGTCCTGCATCGAACTGAAATAGCAGGGTATAATCTTTGTTTCTTTTAATTGGGTGATTTTAGTCGGGTTAACTTGTACTTTATCCAGCCGGATCTCACTAAACGTAACCGTTGAAGGAGCATCAAAAGTACCCAGGTCAAAGACGAACCGGGCAGCAGGATCAGAGGGTTCTTTCATGGTGAAGACAAACGAATAAGTGCTTTCGGTTGGTGTTAGCGTTGCAACATTATAATCGCCATAAGCATCCCATGGGTCTGCATTCCGCCCGACATAACCGGTTGTCGGGTTAGTTACGGTCGACATAGCCTTGAATGATAATTGATAGACCTGATCTTTTTCCAATGGGATATCATATTTCGTTAGTTGTATATGCCAACCTTCGGTTCCTTTTGTGATGACAGTAGTTTCAAGCTTTCCGCTATTCACAGTGGCTGTTGCTTCCGCCCCACCCTGGCAATATATGTTCCAACCATCCGCATTGTTCTGGAAATTGCTCTTATAAACGGAAGTAAGCTCCACCTTAGCAGGTTCAGGAATCGGGTTATGAAGCAAAGCGTTAACTAATGGTATAGCCAGCCTTTCAGTTGCCGGATCATATATACCGAAGCCTGCGCTGAACTCCCAATAGGCCCAACTGAATCCCTGTTCTTCAAACCAACGGGCAAGGTAGGTTGTCCAACGCGCCCGCGAATCCATATCAGCTTTGTTGTATGCTCCGAACTCACCGATGTGTACCGGTACATTATTGTTTTGAGCAAAAGCTTTTACTGCTGCAAATTCCTGGTGGATCGTTTCACGTTCTGCTTCCGTGTCGTACCATTTTACGTCTTTTACATCTTGCATATTCGACCAGTCTGCGCCCTGATGTGTAAATTCAAAAGGATTGTAGTAATGGATCGTTACGATGAGGTTCTCGTCGTCCGGTAATTGTAGCTGACTTAGTCCCGCTATTCCGCCCCATTCAGCCGTTCCTATTGAGACGATCCTGTCGGGATTCGTTTTCCTGATCCCGGCTAACGCATCCGCAGCCAATTGGTTCCAGATGGCAGGAGTTATATTCCCATTTGGTTCATTGAGTACCTCAAAGACAAGACTATCCGGATAGTTACTGAAATAAGTGGCGATCTGTTCCCATTGTGACAAGAAACGTTCTTTTTGCCCGGACGGGTCAGCCACTAGTGCTTCATGATGATGCATGTTTATAATGACATGCAGTTTGTACTTTAATGCTTCATCGATCACACTTTTTATTCTTTCCATAAATTCCGGTTCAATGGTATAGGGGGCGTTCGCCATACTCCTGTCAGAAGGTTCCCAGCGGATAGGAACACGAATGTGATTGAATCCCAGCTCTGAGATAATTTTACAATATTCCGGGTTCCATGGATTTCCCCATTCTGTTTCAGAGGGCGCTTCAAAGGTATTACCTATATTAATACCTCTGCCTAATCGTTCATTTACGTTAAAAGCATGATTTTTTTCCTGTGAAAATAATGCCGCACACAGCATTAATGCTAAATAAATAACAGTGATTCTTCTCATAAAAATTGTCTTTTAAATTAATGGTTTATTAGTAGTTTTCAGTACAAATATATATAATCGTCTTAATACTTTCATATTTTAGAAAGTTTAAATTGCCGGAACATTCTTATCAGAAAATATGTTTTATTATATATATAACTTCAATCAAAATAAATAATACCTATATCCGTATAGACATCTTTTATAGGTAATAATTAGAGAGATAAGGATTACTTAATTATATTTGTAAGGAATGATATACATTCAAAATACCATTAATAACTAATAATATGAACACTTTGAAGAATATTCTAAAAGAAAGAAGGTCACACTATAAAATAGAAAATAAAAGCCCCCTGTCCGATGATCAAATTAAAGAATTAATAGATTACGCTGTCTTGCATGTACCGTCGGCTTTTAATTCGCAATCGTCCAGGATAGTTTTACTATTGAACGAGCATCATAAGAAATTATGGAAGATTGTAGAAAATGTATTATCCGATATTGTTCCAAGTGATTCTTTTGAATCGACCAAACAGAAAATTGAAAATAGTTTTGCCTCAGGCTACGGAACGATTCTATTTTATGAAGACCAAAGTGTGATAAGAAAATTACAAGACCAGTTTCCTGCTTATAGTGACAATTTCCCTATTTGGTCTGATCAAACCTCTGCAATGCACCAATATGCCATCTGGTTGTTGCTCAAAGAACAAGGATTAGGCGCTTCATTGCAGCATTACAATCCTCTGATAGACCAAAAGGTTGCCGAAGAGTGGGATATCGATCCAAACTGGAAATTAATCGCACAAATGCCATTTGGTATACCAACTGAAGACGCTGGAGAAAAAGAATTCCAACCTATTGAACCAAGAAGTATTGTTTATAAATAATTAAAGATTTAGCAAATGAAAAAGTATGTATGTGATGTATGTAATTACATCTATGACCCGGCAGAAGGAGATCCGGATAGCGGTATTGAACCAGGAACAGCTTTTGAAGATATTCCGGACGATTGGGTATGCCCGCTTTGTGGTGTAGGCAAAGAAGATTTTTCGCTTTTAGAAGAATAACTACAAAGAAAATAAAAGATTAAGGGGAGCAGGAAAAGTATTATTTCCTTGCTCCCCTTAATTATTATTTACTCTTGATAATTGATCTACTCCGTCTTAATAGCTTTCACCGGATTGGAAACTGCAGCCCTTAATGACTGGAAACTTACCGTCAAAAGAGCAATGACGCTTATCACCAGGGCAACCCCTGCAAAAATATCCCAGCTTAGCACAATACGGTAAGCATAATCTTTCAAGTAGTATTGTGCCATGTATAAGGATATGGGAATACCTATTACAAAAGAAACTAGTAATAGTATCATATAGGATTTACCCAGTAATACGAGCACATCCGCTATGGTTGCTCCGAGTACTTTGCGGATACCGATTTCTTTAGTCCGTTGTTCGGCGGAGAACGCGCTCAAACCAAGTAAACCTAAACATGAGATAAATATTGCCAGTATAGCGAATAGCGCCGATAGCTTCTCAACCAAACCTTGTTGATCGAACATACGGTAAAACCTGTCGGTCATCAGAGTGGGTTCAAAAGCATGGTAAGGAGTGAAAGTCCGCAAGACGGACTGGATACGTCCGATAGCCTCAAATGTTTCCACGTCCGGTTTTAGACGGACGAACAGGTATTGTGCCCTTTTGGGATTGTTTATGAAGATAACAGGACCCGGTTCTTCGCTGTAGAAGTCATCATAAATAAAGTTTTTCATAATGCCTGCTATTTCCATTTTACCTTCTTCATATTGACCGATTTTCCCGCCAACACGTCCTTCTTTGCCCATCCTTTTGGCGAGGGTTTCGTTGATAAGTACCCCTCTTGTTCCGTTGCTTCCTCTTTTGGCGGGGTCTACATCAGTTCCGTCGATTAGTTTTATCCCTGCGGCGTTTATTAATCCTTCCGATACATAATTATAGGAGACGCTTAAATCGTCGTCAGGGTCTTTTCCATTCCATACCCAAGGTGCCGCTGTATCTTCTATATATATAATGGACTGTGCAGTAAAACCGCTACTTTCAACTACACCGGTATTTTTTAAATCGTTTATTACGGATGAATAGGAGTTGCGCAATTCATTCGTTACAGGGAAAGTAACCAGATTTTCCTTTTCAATGCCGATATCCCGGTTTTGTGCTAATTTTATTTGTAGATATATGACAAAGGTTGTGCAGATCAATATAAATGCCATTACAAACTGGAACACTACTAATCCCTGGCGTATCCAGACAGCGCTTCCACCTCTCGTTATTTTTTGCTTCTTTATGGTGCCTATCGGATTGAAAGAAGATAAATACAGCGCCGGATAACTGCCTGCAAGTAAGGTGCAAAATATACCAATAGAAAGCATTCCGATAACAATAACCGGTTTCAACAAGTCAAATGACAATCTGGCATCGATCAGTTTATTGAAGAATGGCAAGATCAACCAGATCAATACAATTGACAACAGAAGAGCAATCAATGTGATAAGTCCGGACTCCATCAGGAATTGTTTGATCAGATATTTCCGTTTAGTTCCGAATGTTTTCCTGACGCCGACTTCCATTGCGCGCTTCTGCGAACGTGCTGTCGAAAGGTTCATAAAGTTAATACATGCTATTATTAAGATAATAACGCCGATAAGGAAGAAAAGCGTTACTGTTTTAATATACCCGTCGCCCGTTTCCAAACCGTCTTTAAACTCACCATATAGCAGGATTCTGCTGATAGGATAGGAAAACATCTCAGTCCTTTCGTATGTTGGCCCCGCTTTCTGTAAAGGCAGTAACTTCAGTTTTTCATTTAACGAATGTATATCTGCCTGCGGTTCCAATTCAATATACAATTCCATCCATGAGACGCCCCATTGGTCTATATTCAACCTCTTTCTCATATACTGGGCATAGATTTCGAAGGGTATCAGCCATTCAAACTGAAATCCCGTATTTTCGGGCATGTCTTTAAAGACACCTGTTATTTCGTACATCTGTCCTTCCCTGAGTAAACCTTTTCCTACCGGATTATCCGAACCATACAATTTCTTCGCCATCGACTCACTGATAACTATGGAGTAAAGCGTTTCAAAAACATAAGAAGGGTCGCCATTCATAAATCTCATGCCAATCATCGAGAAAAGTGTAGAATCAGCATAAGCCCCTTTTTCTTCAAAAGAATTCGTCGTATTCTCAGGGATAAAAACCAATGTAGTTTCATGGTAGCATGAGTTACGTATTACTTCCGGAAATTCCTCATCCAATGTCTTGGCAAGCGGGTAGTTGGAAGACAGAAGCGTACTGTATTCATTCGAGAGGCTACGATGATGGTTTCCTATAATATAAAGGTTTTTATAATTGGAGATTGCTTTATTATAATTCACTTTACTCTCAACCCACAGGAAGATAAGGGCTGCGGAAGTGATCCCGATTACCAATCCCGCGATATTCAGGAAACTATATGTTTTGTTCCGGAAAATGATCCGGATCGATTTTCTTATATTCATGGAGATTTCTTTTAAGGAGTAGTATAGGCTAATTCATTCAGGAAATTCTCAACCACAGGTTTACCATCCAGCATGTGTATAATACGGTGGCTGAAGCGGGCATCATGCTCACTGTGGGTTACCATTACAATGGTAGTTCCGGCATCGTTAAGAGTTGTCAGCAGGTTCATTATTTCCATACCATTCGTGCTGTCAAGGTTACCTGTAGGTTCGTCCGCCAGTATCAGTTTCGGCTCATTCACGATAGCACGGGCAATAGCTACCCGTTGTTGCTGTCCGCCTGATAGCTGTGAGGGGAAATGGTTGCGCCGGTGGCTCATTTGTACACTTTTCAAAGCCTTTTCGACCCTGGTATTCCGTTCGGCAGACTTTATTCCGCTATATTCTAAGGGTAATTCAACATTCTCAAAAACCGTCAGATCATCAATCAGGTTAAAACTTTGAAACACAAAACCTATATTTTCTTTACGCAAGTCGCACCTTTTATTTTCATTGATACGGCTTACCTCCACGCCATTCAACAGGTACGAACCCGAAGTAGGATCATCCAGCAAACCGAGTATATTCAATAAGGTCGATTTTCCGCAACCAGAGGGACCCATTATAGCCACAAACTCGTTCTCTTTCACGGAAAGGCACATATTATCGAGTGCTATCGTTTCCACTTCGTCGGTCCGGTACACTTTTCTTAAGTTATTTATTCTGATCATATCCTTCAAATATAATATATTGCTTACCCATCAACAAGGTGTATGCCAAATATATAAAACATTATTTACAAGCTTATTAGCAAAAATACACTTTAAAAATGTGTCCAGTTACGGACATATTCTGTATAATCAGGGACTATTTTTTATTACCCGTTTCTCAACATTTAAAAGTTTACTCAATAACCCATTCGTAAATTTCTGTTTGATAAGTTCCATTGTTGTATTTTATATGGTTAAAAACTAAACATTTGGCTTATCACATTCACCCATCCATTCGTTTCCGATAGCATGAAGTTAAGAAAAGATCAAGCTTGGAAAATCTAAAATAATGGGATTACTTCCATGCACTACCGTTATTCTTGATATATTTACATTCGAAAAATATATATCGTATGAATTTACACCAGGCAAATATACTTGTCGTAGATGATGATGAAGACGTGTTGACAGCCGTACGTTTCCTATTGAAAATGGACGTGAAAACGATCCGGACAGAGTCGAACCCGAATAATCTTCATAAGCTTATCACTGAAAATGAAATAGATATTATCCTGCTTGATATGAACTTCAAAAGTTCTGTTAATACCGGTAACGAAGGTATCTTCTGGTTGAAGGAAATAAAAAGGTGGAAACCCTCCCAATCTGTTATTATGATTACAGCTTATGCCGATATCGACCTGGCCATAAAAAGCCTGAAAGAAGGAGCTGCCGATTTTATTGTCAAACCATGGCATAATGAAAACCTTATACAGATTATCACCGAAACGTTAAACAAACAATCATCTACTGGTTTAAAAGATAAAACTACTGAACCGCAACCAGCCATTGATATAGTCGGTCAGTCGGAAAGCATGCAATATTTATTCTATAAATTGCAGAAGGTTGCACCCACCGATGCCAACATATTGATACTCGGTGAAAACGGGACAGGCAAAGACTTGGTAGCCCGCTATATCTACCAGTTATCACTGCGGAGAAACAAACCTTTTGTAAAAGTAGATGTAGGTTCGCTGACGGAGACACTTTTTGAAAGCGAACTTTTCGGGCATAAGAAAGGAGCCTTTACCGATGCGCGCGACGACCGTACAGGATTGGTCGAAGCGGCAGATAAAGGCACGCTATTCCTGGATGAAATAGGAAACATCACCCTTCAACAACAAGCTAAACTACTGACCGTTTTACAAAACAGGGAAGTTACGCGGCTGGGAACTAACACCCCGATCCCTGTCGATATCCGCCTGATTTCGGCAACCAACCTCCCCATGCGGGAACTGGCAAATGAAGAACGTTTCCGTAAAGACCTCATTTACAGGATAAATACGGTTGAAATAACCGTTCCTCCCCTTCGGGAAAGAGGCGGAGACATTATATTATTAGCAGAACATTTCCTTACGATATATGAAAAGAAATATTTCAAACAGAAGTTCCGCTTATCTGATTCGGCAAAAAAGAAACTGATGCTGTACCACTATCCGGGGAATGTGCGCGAACTCCAATATACCATCGAAAGGGGCGTTATTATGGCGGAAAACGTATTTTTAAAAGCGGAGGATATTACTTTCTCACCGCTCGAACAACAGCCGGAAACCAGCACGTCGATACCCACACACAATTTAGAAGACCTGGAAAAAACAGCTATAGAACAAGCGCTCCAAAAACATAACGGTAACATATCGCAGGCGGCTAAGGAATTAGGATTAACCCGTGGCGCCCTGTACCGGAGGTTGGAAAAATACGGATTATGATAATTGTACTCTCTATCCTCATCGTCATACTTTTCTTCTATCTGTTTTATTATAGAAGTAAGATGAACCGTGAAATAGAAGATTTTACGGAATCCCTAATTTACAAAGATTTCTCCCGCAAATACCCGGAGAATAAAAGAGGATTCAAAAAGCTTTACAAACATTTCAATACAATAACAGACACTTTCCTGAGTCTGGCTACTGAAAAACAAACCCAGCAACATTACCTTCTGGAAATACTCGAACTGGTAGATACGGGTATTCTTGCCTATAATGTGGAAACCCACGAAACCTTATGGATGAATGAAGCATTCACCACTATACTTAATATCCCCACTATCAAGAATATAAACTGGCTGAAAAAACAAAATGAAAGCCTCTTTAACGAAATACTTGATATCCCCCTTAATAAAAATACCTTGCTGACGATACATGCCCGTAAGCAAACCGTCAAAGTAGTCACCAACGCGTCACTATTCCAGACAGGAGATAACAAGTACAAACTTATTGCCTTCCACAATGTTGGTTCCACCATGGAAGAAGTAGAGTCGGGCGCATGGAAAGGGTTATTAAATGTCATAACACATGAGATAATGAACTCGATTGTTCCCGTATCCTCCCTGTCCGATACATTAAAAAAGAAACTGTTATCGATCAAAGAAACCTCTCCAACAACTCCAAATCCCGATCTGGAAGATATGGAATTTGCTCTCGAAACTATCCACCGCCGCAGTGAAGGATTATTACGTTTCGCAGAAACCTACCGCAACCTTAGCCAGAAGATAGTACCCAATATGGCAAAACATAACCTATATCACCTGATAAGCTCCATACATTCACTTATGGACCCGTCTATGAAGCAAAAAGGAATCACTTTTACACTGAAAACAGATACTCCTAATATAACAGCCAGTCTTGACAGAGACTTGATCGAGCAGGTCATTATAAATTTTGTAACTAATGCTACATACGCAATAAACGGAAAACAAAACCCGCAAATCCATCTATTTTCAGGATTTGACAAAGAAGAACACCCCTATATCACTGTCGCTGACAACGGCAACGGTATCCCTGATGATATCCGCGACAAAATATTTATCCCTTTCTTCTCCACCAAAAAAAACGGCAACGGCATCGGCTTGAGCATCTCGCGCGAAATAGTCAAACAACACAATGCCAAAATCCACGTTCAAAGCCAGGAAAATGAAGGAAGTGCTTTTACGATTGTATTTGAGGCGTAAGCGCTAAATGATCTTCTACAATAAAACTTTCCCGGCTTTCTGACTGTTATAAAAACATACTCAGTTAAAGATTAATCAATGTTTTGGCACATCATTCTGGCGATATACATCATCGTATTGATCATACTCATCTGCAATATTATATTTGAGTACGATAATCGCAATCCTGTTAAGACCATTAGTTGGATATTTGCCGTTATATTCATACCGGGCATAGGAATGCTGGCTTACTACATGGTCGGTAGGAATACCCGCAAGCGCCGTTCCAAATTTAAAAAATGGAGGGATGAGTTTAACCGCCAACACAAACGTTCGTTTACCTTTAGCAGCGAAGATTCAGCCTGTTCCGATCATATTGAACTAAAGAACATGATAACCGCCCTGGAACATACGGCCTTATTTCCCGGCAACAACATTGAAGTATATCCCAGCGGAAAGATAAAGTTCGAACATTTGCTCAAAGATATCGAGAATGCACAGAAACATATCAATATCTTTTATTTTACTATTGGTGATGATAAAATCGGCAAGAGGCTGAAAGATAAATTAATTAAGAAAGTAAAGGACGGTTTGGAAATAAGATTAATATATGATGGTATGGGATGTAATCAAACCCATCGGAAATATTTCAATGAGATGAAAGACGCGGGAATTGATGTCAGAACTTTCCTGCCGCTCCGGTTTCCAAGTATCCTACGCAATATTAATTACAGGAACCATAAGAAAATAGTTATTATTGACGGTAAGATTGCCTATACGGGAGGTATCAATGTAAAAGACGAATATATTGACGGACTGCCGTGGGGCAAATGGAACGACTGCCATTTCAAAATTGAAGGTACAGGCGCCCAGGGGCTTCAATCGGTCTTCCTGGCTGACTGGTATTACGTTTCCGGTGAATACCTTTCTTCCGATACTTTTTATCCTCCAGTCAATATTATCGGCAAAAGTTATGTGCAGATCGTCAACAGCGAACCCCTCGGACGGCATGCCAATATCCTGGAAGCTATGTTTGTTGCCATAACACGTGCAAAGAAAAGTGTCTACATTGAAACACCTTACTTTATTCCTTCCACTGATCTTTTGCGTGCTATACAAACTGCCGCAATGAGTGGATTGGATGTCCGCCTGGTTATGCCGCGACGGTCTGACAACGGAAAAGTACAACACGCCTCGAATACCTTTATTGAGTCACTCCTGAGGAACAACGTCAAAGTATATCAGTATATCGACGGCTTTACCCATACAAAGTTAATGGTGATCGATGACGATTTAGTGATCGCCGGTTCAGCCAATCTCGATATCCGTAGCCTTGAATTACATTTCGAAACTAATATTTTCATTTACGACCGAGAAGTGGCCGATGCTGCCAAGCAGGTATATTATAACGATATGGCAAACTCAGAAGTCATCGAACTCGAACAATGGATTAACCGCCCAAAACGAATTAAATTCATGGAAGCATGTTTCCGGCTCTTTTCCCCTTTATTCTAATAGGATAACTATCACCTTACACAAAGCACTCAACTTATTGTATATAAGAGCAAAACAGGTGGAAGATTATCTTCCACTCTTAAAACTGCTTCGAGAAAGGCTTTGAAAGCATTAGTGGAAGGTGGAAGTAAGATTGAAAAAGAATTTAGTAAGATGTGTCAGTTAGTATATAATCAGATACAGATTATGCAGATTTCACTATTAGAACAATTTTTTTTGAATAAAAAATGCTAGTTAAGTTTTCCTTTCGTCTACCAATCACCTCCTTTCGTCTACTTTCAGTTTAAACTAGTTAGTTTGTGCTATATCTTTGTAAGAAAATATACAACAACAATTTGCAACGACTATCTTTCGGGTCTTAAGCAGAAGTAAAATTTCTTTTTAAAACAGTGGACAAAGAACAAACAACAAATAATAACGGGCAGCAGTCTTTTTTTTATAAGTTGTTGATGGATCCTGGGAAGGGCTTCAGAATAAGCAGGCATGCTTTGTTTATCCTGGGGGTTGCGGCCATTTCGTTCAATCAGGTTTATATGGGCTTTTTTGAGTATAGTGATTTGTTGTGTGGCAAACTTTACATTTGCATGCTTTTCCTTGTCGTTACCTATTTGCTTGAAGGCTATATTAATATGTATGTATTGATCCCACGGTTCTTCCTTAAGGGAAGGTATGTTACGTATTTCATCCTGTTCTTCCTGTTTATTCTTTTTTTTGTTATCTCCCACTATTCGCTGGAATATTTTGTATTCAGGCTGTATAATTTGGAGCCGGGTATTTATTCGTATTTTAAAACGCATGGAAGTCCTTTCTGGTTAGAATTTATCGCCGCTTATTTTATCGATAGTATTGTAATCATGGGAGTAGGAATGATCATACTATTGAAACACTGGCTGATAAATGATAAACGGATGCACCAACTGGAAAGGAGGCACATCCGGAACGAAGTCGATACTTTAAAAGAACAGATGACCCCTCAATTCCTGTTTGCAACGCTACACCGTATTGGCGACATTGCTGTTGAAAATCAACAGGTAGCGTCAGATATGCTCATGGAGTTGAGCGGGATACTCCGTTATCAGCTTTATGATTCTAACCGCGAAACCGTTCTTCTGAATGCGGAAATACAGTTTATTTCTACTTATCTGACGGTTGAGAAATTGTATTATAAAAAAATGGATTTCGATATCAGGTCTGAAAAAGAAATGAACCGTATTCTTGTTCCGCCCTTTCTTTTCTTCCCATTCGTTCAATATGCTGTTAAAGACTTTCAGAAAGGGGAAGATGAATTTTTCCTCGAAGTCAGCTTCAAATCCGATACCGATTCTATATCTTTTTTCTGCGGCTGTAAAAGTAAAGGTCTGTTGGATGCCAAAGACTTCGACCGTATCAAACAACGGCTGGAAGGGCTCTTCCAGGGCAGATATTCGTTACAGGCAGAAAATCAACCAGGTAAACTTCTCCCGTCCATTCATTTGAAAATCAATCTGTAACTAAATGAAAACGTTTGATAACAATATCATCTCCGATTTATTTCTGCATGTTAAATACAGGACGGCACGTTATCTATTTTCCATATTAGTACTGCTGGTAATAGTCGTAAGTATTATATTAAACAACATGCACTACTTGGGGAACGGATTTTTTAAAGCCATTGAATGGGTTGTTTATATGACTGTTACCTTCGGGCTGATTGCTTTGAATATATTTATACTTGTTCCACGTTATCTTTTAAAAAACAGGATAGTAGCTTACTTTATATATATCATTGCACTGGTTATCCTCGGGATAGCATGCATTGGATATATGCAAACATATATGTTTTCAGCTGAAGAAGTCATCGATAAACTCGGAAATACGGCTTTTAAGGCAAACCTTGCGTCTTCGATTATTTCCCTGGGCCTTCTTGTGGCCGGTTCATCCGCTATTTTGCTGTTGAAACACTGGATAAACAGTAATAAACGTATAAACGAACTTGAATCTGCCACCCTGCAATCTGAAATGGAAGTGCTCAAAAGCCAGATAAATCCCCATTTCCTGCTGAATATGCTGAATAATGCCAATGTACTGATCTGGAAAAACAAAGAAGAAGCCCGGCAGGTTATCTATAAACTGGAAGACCTGCTTCGGTACCAACTAAACGACACATATAAAGAAAACGTTCTCC
>DAMCDT010000055.1:11706-14877 GCA_032058265.1 Tannerellaceae bacterium | reverse complement strand
CCATACGTCCGCTACTTACCGGGAAGACACAACCGTCATGGTTCTGATCTAGCAACGAGTTATTGAAAGCAGGATAGAATATATCATGAATCAATTGATGCGTTAAACGTCCTCCACTACCATGTGCTAATAAGACACGGTCGGAATCAGTAAAAGGTATGGGGCAATTCAATTGCATATTATTCATTTAAGCATATCTGTAATAAGCCGAACAAACACCTTCGGAAGAAACCATGGAAGCGCCCAACGGATGGGCAGGCTGGCAATCCGTCCCAAAATGAGGACAAGCCGACGGTTGTTTCAACCCTCTCATAATTTCTCCGGCTATACATTTATATATATGTGTATTCTGCATATCTTCCGAAGCTTCTTCCAAAGAAAATTTCTTTTTAGCATCAAATGCTTTATAACTATCCTTTAATTGTAATCCGCTTTGGTGTAATATCCCTATACCTCTCCATTCCATATCACACGGTTCAAGCATTTCGTTCATCAATGCTTGCGCTTTGGTGTTTCCTTCTTCCGAAACAGCCCTTTTATAAGCGTTCTCAACTGAATAGCTACCTTTTTCCAACTGGCATATACATTGGTAGATTCCATACAGCAGATCGACAGGTTCAAAACCTGTGACTATCATCGGCGTTTTGTATTTAGCTGCTAACGGATAATATGCTTTATTACCCGTGATAGCACAAACATGCCCGGCAGTAAGGAAGCCGTCCACTTTACATGCCGGATCGGATAGAATTGCTTCTATTGCAGGGGGAACTGTAAAGAGAGAAGTCAGAAGTGAGAAATTAGTCACTCCTTTTCGGATAGATTCTTTCAAGGCGAGTAAATGTGCCGGAACTGTTGTTTCAAATCCGATGGCGAAAAAAATAACTTCTTTCTCTGGATTCTCGACAGCCAGTTGTACGGCATCTAACGGCGAATATAACATCCGAACATCACCGTCCTTTGCCTTTATACGTAATAAGTCTTCCCGGCTACCGGGAACACGCATCATGTCCCCGAATGAAGCTAATATGACTTCCGGTCGCATGGCTAAAGCTAATGCATGATCGATAGTTTGTTCGGAAGTGACACAAACCGGACAACCGGGCCCATGAAGTAAATGTAGGCTCGAGGGAAGTAACTCCTCCAGACGATAACGGGCGATGGCATGTGTTTGCCCTCCGCATATTTCCATAATATGCCAGTTCTTCGTCGTGACTCTGTGGATAGCATGCACCAACGATTGCACCAGTTCGTTATCCCTGAATTCGTCGATATATTTCATTTAGTAAGCATTAGAGGGACTGGGCTATATCATCAAAATCTTTTAATGTTTGTTCTGCTTCAGCTGTATCCAGTACCGAAATAGCCATACCGGCATGCGCTAATATATAATCGCCTTCCGATACGTCTACCCACTGAATACAAATATCCTTCACTATTCCCCCGAAATCAATTTTTGCCATTGCAAGATCAGGAATAGAACGATCAATATTTAAAATCTTACCGGGTATAGCCAGACACATATTACTTAAGAAATACAATTCATACACTCAAATGTAGGTAATCTCTTTTAAATAAATTGTATTATTTCATACAATATTTATGATACTTTTGTTTTATGGATAAGAAAGCGATATCAATTTTTATCAAAGGTTTGGTACAAGGAGTTGGATTCCGACCATTTATCTATCGCATAGCTACGGAAATGGGAATAAAAGGAGAAGTATCCAATCATACGGATGGTGTTATGATCCGTACATCACTTACACAGGAAGATTGTCAACAGTTTTTAAACCGCATTTATAATGAACTTCCGCAAGTAGCATCTATTTATTCTATCCAGGTTGATGAATTAAAGAGTACCGAAAATTATACAACCTTCTCAATTACTAAAAGTCAATCAAGATCAGATGAGGTCACACACGTAGCCCCGGACATAGCCGTATGTCCCAATTGTATCAGAGACCGCCAATTACAAAAACATCGACAGCAATATCCTTTCATTAACTGTACCCATTGCGGGCCGCGTTTCTCCATTATTAAAGATTTACCTTATGATCGTGAACGGACAACGATGGAAGGATTTTCTATGTGTCCTACTTGTGAACAAGAATATCATACCATAACCGACAGGCGCTTTCATGCGCAACCAATTGCCTGTAAAAATTGCGGACCAATTTATTATGCTGCTAACGACAACACTGTTTGTACAGATTATAATAAATTACTTCAAATTACTATCCGTCTTATTAAGGATGAAACGGTCATTGCTGTAAAGGGAATAGGAGGGTACCATCTTGTATGCGATGCCTTGAGTGATAAGGCTGTTTTACGTATAAGGGAAATAAAAGAACGCGACAGCAAACCGTTTGCCGTTATGTTCAAAGATATAGAAAGTCTCAAGGAATATGCTTTCGTAAATAAAGTTGAAGAAGATTGCCTTACTTCGTGGAGGCGCCCGATCGTTCTATTAAAACAAAAGAAACAATTGGCTTTAGGAATAAATCCGGGCATGCAGACAATCGGTGCTATGCTACCTTATATGCCACTCCATTATGATTGGTTTGATAAGTTGCAGACTCCGGTGCTTGTTGTGACGAGTGGAAATATAAGTGACCTACCGATTGCTATCAATCAGGAAGAGGCGGAAAAACAATTCAATAATAATGATTTGTTTATCCTCCATCATAATCGCGAGATACATAATCGTGTGGATGATTCCGTTCTACAAGTTTGTGGTAATATTCCTTGCATGATCCGTCGCTCAAGGGGATATGTACCGGAACCATTTTTTACAAATATGCCGGTAGAGGGTATACTCGCGTTCGGCGCTGAAAAGGTAAATAGCTTTGCTTTAGGAAAAGGGGAAACAATTATACAGAGCCAATACATAGGTGATCTGAAAAATTGGGAAACTTTTAGTTTTTATAGTGAATCATTGGAACGTTTCCAAAAGCTGTTTCGTTTTATTCCCGGTTATTTGGTTTGCGATCTGCATCCGGACTATCTTTCTACAAAAGAGGCAGAACGTTTAGCTAAGCTATATACATTGCCTTTGATAAAGGTACAACATCATCATGCACATGCGGTTGCCTGTATGGCGGAATATAATCTGGACGAAAAAGTTATTGCTTTAGTAATGGACGGGACCGGATTAGGTGATGATGGCACAGT
>DAMCDT010000055.1:0-11696 GCA_032058265.1 Tannerellaceae bacterium | reverse complement strand
TTATGCGACCAATCTGATTATCAACGTTTGTCGCATCTGGAATATATTCCTTTACCGGGAGGGGATAAAGCGTCTTTGGAAGCCTGGCGGATGGCAAGCGCCTATCTTTATACATTCAATTTACCTTTTCCGCTAGAATTCATTAAAAGAGTAGGAGAGGAGAAGATATCTTTATTATGTAAGATGATGGATAAAAAAATAAATTGTCCGCCAACATCAAGTGCCGGGCGATTATTTGATGCTATTTCTTCCCTAATAGGAATTTGTGATATATCTACACGGCAAGGGGAAGCTCCTGTCCTGCTTGAACAATTTGCCTTGGAATATATGGATAAGAACACAGAAATAAATCCATATCCGTTTTCGGTAAAGAAAGAAATAGTTTCCGTTCGCTCGGTAGTAGTAGCAATCCTGAAAGATATGGCAAAAGGGATTGATATTCATCAGATCGCCGCACGTTTTCATATTACATTAGCCTATTTATTCTTTGAAAAAACAAAACAATTTTTGCAACAAACAGGAGTTGAAAAGGTTGTTCTTTCCGGTGGATGTTTCCAGAATAAACTGCTGACCGAGCAGTTACAAAAATTATTTGCAATGGAAAATATTCCTTTGTATATACCGTCACGTATTCCTTGTAATGATGGAGGAATCGCTATCGGACAAATGATAATTGCCGCCCATCATGCAAACAAGAATATCAGGAACCAATTGGAACATACCCGCTTTCAGCAATAACAGCTTGTCCGTCTTCCGATAACAGTGACTGGTATAATTTGTATGTCGTAGAAGAAGTACTCACATCCGAACTGATAATCGCATAAACTTCCGTGGTAAAAGGATATGATCTGTTTTGGATTGTCTTTTTTTGAGGAAATACCCCATCTACCGAAATACTCTTTATACTCTTTTCCCTCACCATTTGTTCTTTGTAATAATGAACGGTATAACATAGTCCGTTTATATCACTAAGTAGATAGGTAAATACCATCATCATGCTGGATATCATTAATGTAGGCCATTCGGGCATTTCGATACCAGCCATTACAAGAGTTTCCATTAATTCCTGACTTCCCGAGTTTGCATCTCTTATATAGGGATTAATAGGATTAGCCTTTTCGCCGACTTCTTTCCAATTTGTTATTTTACCAGTATATATATCCTGTATTTGTTTAATTGAAAGATTTTTTATGGGATTCTTTTCATTAACTATGAAAACGAAAGCATCTAACGCGACAGGAGTTTCAATCAGGGAAACCCCTTTACTTTGCGCATATTTTTTTTCATCCGGTGACATTTTACGAGCAGAAAGAATTAAATCCACTTCGTTATCGATCAGATTAATAAAGGACTGATGCGTTTGGGATACTTTTACCCTTTCTCCAAAGAATCCTTCGGGAGCTTGGTTATAATCAGGATAAATGGTATAAGTGCCATCAGCATACAGATTTTGCATCCACTTGTAGTCAATACCTAAAACTTTACACGCGATCAATGTGTTTAACGGACCGGTTGAAGTAGAACCATCCACACGGGGATAGTTCTCAACTGTTATACCTTCAATTTCCAACTGGGAGATTGGGTTGTCATCGCCACAGGAAAGTAATAAAAATACTCCGAGCGTTAAGATCGTCAAATATTTAAAGTTTTTCATAAGTTGTAAAATATGATATAATAATTATAATTATTCCGGGTCAACAATGTATAAACCGTTTCCGGTTCCTATCCACATGCTCCCGTCGGGTGCTTCTTCAATACAAAAGATTCCATCATTTACTCCTTCTGGAAATATATTATAGGCTAACCATTTATGTCCGTCAAAAACCAGGATGTAATTTATAAGTGGTGAAATACACCAGATATTATCCTTTCTATCGATCGAGATATAATTGATATCTCCGTGCGTACAATCAATTAATTGTGTGCTTTTTCCATCAAAAGAGAATATATTCGGACTTTCATTATACATCATAGAAGACAACGAATAATCATTGTTTACATATAGTTGATTCTTACTATTTACGCATAAGTTTCCCAGATAATAGGGAGAAAAGCCTAGTTGTTTGTTAGAGTATACTGTTACATTATCATTTGTTATTTTTGCTATACGGGCATCATTTACATATTCATTCAACCCTACCCAAACATCATTTCCGGCTACAGCTATTCCACTGATCATATTTCCCGGCAGTTTAGAGTTTTTCGGAGTAAAAACTTTCCAATTGTCTGTTCCATCATATCTTACTAATCCGCCCAATTGGTAACGGCTTGAAGAGAACCATATATTATCTTTTGAATCTATATTGATCGAATGGATATGATCTTCGGGGATAGGTGAATTCTTTGAATTATATAAATGGAACTTTTTTCCATTGTATTTGATCAGGCCATCACTTCCGATCCATACGTTATTTTTACTATCTACAGCAATACTATTTATAACTGCATCGTTGGTAATAATAGAATTAGAAGAATCATAACAAATAGTTTCTTGATCATTGTATTTTATCAATCCTTGTTCAAATGTACCTAACCAGGCATTTCCTTCTTTATCAAAAGCTATTGATGTAATGAAATAACCGTCTGCTATTTTTCGGGATGTAACATCTTTGTAATATAATTTCTCATCAATGTTGACTTTGCTTACAATAGCGGAACTCCCTGAATCTTTATCACACGAAAAAAGAAAGGCAAAAAAGAGAAGCCCCAACAGTGTCCGGAATAATTTTCGTTTCTTCATAGTTTCATTTTTATTATAATTAATACTTAAAAATTCCATCTTAATCCTCCCTGTATATTAAAATTGAAAGGCTTATCTTTTCGTATGGTCATAACATCACTACCATTGTCAAAATAATAAGCTACTCCCGGTTCAACAAATAAACTCACCGGTTTAAACAATTGATAACTGCTTCCCAGATTACCGTTCAGTGAAAATTGCCATTTATTTATGTCCAGGTCAGATGATATACTTACACCTGTAATTTGTGAAGTAGAAGTAGCTTTATTGCTTATAAGCTTTTCAATCATTCCACCTGCGGAAAAATATAGCACGAACCGTCCATTATTGATGAAAGAATAAGACCCTTTAATGGGTAACCCGACATAATGGAGTTTGATATGATTGATTGATTTATCCATATACTCAATCGATTCCCATGTTTCTTCGGAGGAAAGATAGGTATAGCTCAATCCCGTTTCAATTGCCCATCTTTGGGTAAGGTTTTTGCGAACAAGTAAACTGAACGTAACGGGTGTTTTATATTTTATACTGGTAAGCTTGTCTTCTGACGGATGTTGTTGATTCAAAATAGAGCCAATGTTAAATTGGTTCGCATAGGTACTAAGCCGGGATGAATTAATTATATCGGATATATCCGGATTATCATTGAATAATGTTCCATTTGCGGCAATAGAGAACAGTAAGTCAGATGATGATGATTTATTAACGGGTTGCTTCGTTTCATACGTATGATAATGAGTGTCCTGGTTATCTTTATATTCCCACTTTGCTTCTTTTTGTTCTTCCTTTACCTGTTCTTCCATACTAGTCTTGCTTATTGTATCTTCTTCTACGATGATAGTTGAATCAGAAGAAGGCAGTGTATATTTAACCGTTTGTTTTGTTTTATGTACCGGTATAATGGCTATAGTTAGTTGTTCTGATGATATGGGAGTTTCTGGTTCGATGATTTCCTTTTCCTTTTCTTGATTTTCTTCTATAGGTTGAGAAAATGAAAGGTCTGTATCAGGTTGTGTTACGTTTAAAAATAGCGGATAACTCAACCACATCACAAGAAATATAACAGCCACGGAAGCAATAGCAAGATAAATCTTTAGCGGGAAGGGTTTGGAGCCAGGTATTTCCCTCTCCAATTCCGACCATAGGTCACGCTGCACCGGATACTCATAATTTTCTAATCGTTTCCGGAGATAAGATTTCAATATATCTTTATTTCTATTCATTCTTAGCAAGGTATGTTTTAATCATCTGGACTAAAAAGGTTTTTGCACGTGACAGCCTGACACGTGACGCTTCTTCAGAAATACCCAGTTCTTTTCCAATTTCCTTATGCGACATATCTTCAAAAATATACATATTGAAGACTAACCTATAATTCAGGTTTAAGGCCGTAATGAACTCCATTAAAACGGAAGAAGGAATAGTATCCCAATCGGAAATATCAGTTTCTTCATCAGGTATATCCACCTCGTCAAGAGATAAAGTGACAGCTTTACTCTTACGTTTAATGAATGAAAGTGATTCATTACAAAATATCCGGCTCATCCAGGCTTTTAACGACCCTTCTCCTCTGTAATCGAATGAACGGATTGAGGCAAATACTTTTATGAACCCATCGTGCAGCACATCTTCAGCAAGCATTTCATCCCCTGTATATCGGAGGCAAATCCCTTTCATGTGTGCTGCATAGGTTTCATAAAGCTTCCGGTAAGCATTCTTTTCTTCCTGCTTACATCTTTTTATAAGCTCACGTTCGCCCATTCATCTATATCTCTCATTTAATAAATAACATTCGCCTGAAAACGTTACAAGTAAAAGTAACTTTTTAATCAAAAAAACGGAATATTCAAACTTATAAATTCAAAACTTCATCCGACAAACCCACTCATCCATGTTCTTTTCCATATCATCTTACACCTTCCACTATGCCACTCAAATCCTCTATGGAAGCGCCTTTAAGAGTGGAAGATGATCTTCCACCGGTATTTCTTTCTATCACATATACGTGCTGTCTGAATTTGGAAACGTCCGGTTTGAAATCGCTAATGTCCCGATAAGTTTTGCAAGCATCTTATGATAGCGTTTGTGAGTAAACTGGATGAAAAAAATAAGAGGGTTTTATTTACAAAACCCTGGAGTTTTGCTGATAAAGCCCCAGGGCTTTCTAAACAAAAGTAACGAGATATTCGAATGATGTACGCCGCTTGAATAAATGAAGTATATTACTTTTTAAATGATTTGCATCATACCGGAAAAACATTATGGGTGAGGTTTTTTGTAGGTGTTAGGATACTTCATACAAATATTATTTAAATAAAATTTAAACGGGAAGTCAGAATTTAAGTACATTTGTCATTATGCATGAATTGTCTATCGCCATGAGTATTGTAGCGCTTGCAGAAGAACAAGCCCGGGATCATCAGGCTTCTGAAATTGAAGAATTAGAACTTGAAATAGGGAAGCTGGCGGGTGTGGAATTGCAGGCGTTAACATTTGCTCTCGAGAGCGCAGTTAAAGGAAGCATGATGGAAAATGCACGGATCATCCGGCACGATATTGACGGCGAAGGACGTTGCGCCGATTGTGAAACAATTTTCCCTGTTGAAAGTTTATTTACAGCATGCCCCTATTGCGGTTCTTATTGCGTGAATATTCAGAAAGGAAAAGAACTTCGGCTTAAATCGATTGTTGTTAATAAGGAATAATTAGAAACTAAATAATCAAAAACTATGTGCGGAACCTGCGGATGTGGAGATCATCAACATACATATAACCACGATCATGAACATCACCACCATCATCATGATAAAAAAATAATAGATATTGAATTGGATATCCTGCAACGGAATAATCTGTTGGCTGAACGTAACAGGGGATATTTTGAAGCTAAACATATTTTTTGTTTAAACTTAATGAGTTCGCCCGGCTCAGGAAAGACCTCTGTATTGGAAGAAACCGTACGTCAACTGAAAGACCAGGTACCGGTATATGTTATTGAAGGAGATCAACAGACTTCCAATGATGCCGATCGTATCGCGGCGTTGAATACTCCTGTCTTCCAGGTGAACACCGGTACTGGTTGCCATTTGGAAGCCGATATGGTAAACCATGCTATTAAACACCTGAATCCTTCCGAGGGATCGGTCCTCTTTATTGAAAATGTCGGTAATTTGGTTTGTCCGGCTATGTTCGATTTGGGAGAAGCTTATAAAGTGGTGATTGTAAGTACGACCGAAGGCGATGATAAACCATTGAAATATCCTCAGATGTTTCAGGAAGCTGATATTTGTATCATCAATAAAACAGACCTTATTCCATACCTGAATACAGATATACATGTTTTGCGGGAGAATGCACTTAAGGTAAATCATCATTTAAAGATATTTGAAGTATCGGCTATCAAAGGAACAGGAATGGATGTATGGTGTGACTGGTTACTTAATGAATGTCAAAGTGTAAATTAATTGCCTGGATATGCATTAGAGAATAGATAAATAATCTATATTTGTGAAGTAAGTCTAAATAAAAACAGTCAAAATGTTATGATTAACCGAGAATTAATTAATCCACAAAGCATCGTTGTTGTCGGAGGTTCCAATAATATCCATAAGCCAGGTGGACGCACCGTAAGGAATCTCCTCGACGGCAAGTATAAAGGTGAACTTTATGTGGTAAACGCCAAAGAAACAGAAGTACAAGGACTGAAATCGTATCACAATGTAAAGGATATCCCTGAAACGGAATTAGCTATTATTTCCATACCAAGTAAATCCTGCCCTGAAGTAATGGAAATATTGGCTAATGAAAAGAAAGTAAAAGCGTTTATTGTAGTATCTGCCGGTTTTGGAGAAGAATCGGAGGAAGGCGCCAAACTGGAAGACCAGATTTTAAAGATTGCAAATGATGCAGGCGCTTCTATGATCGGACCGAATTGTATCGGCATTATGAATATGGATTATCATGGAGTTTTTACCCAGCCGATACCGGAGTTTCATCCGGATGGTGTTGACTTTATTTCCAGTTCGGGTGGTACAGCTCTTTTTATTATTGAATCTGCCTTAACTAAAGGATTACGTTTCTCTTCTATCTGGACTGTAGGCAATTCAAAGCAAATCGGCGTGGAAGATGTAATCGAATATATGGATCAGCATTTTGATCCTGCTATCGATTCGAAAATAAAGATGCTCTATGTCGAAAGCGTTAAAGATCCGGATAAACTTTTATATCATGCTTCATCATTAATTCGTAAAGGATGCCGTATTGCCGCCATCAAGTCCGGCAGTACGGAGTCCGGGAAACGTGCGGCTTCTTCACACACAGGCGCTATTGCCAGTTCGGATTCGGCAGTTGAAGCTTTGTTCCGTAAAGCAGGTATTGTCCGTTGTTTCAGCCGCGAGGAATTAACAACGGTAGCCAGTATCTTTACATTAAAAGAAATTAAAGGGCGAAATTGTGCTATTATTACTCATGCGGGAGGTCCGGCTGTTATGTTGGCGGATGCTTTGTCTAAAGGGCGTATCAATGTACCTGACCTGAATGGGCCGATAGCGGAAGAACTTAAAACGAAACTATATCCCGGTTCGGCAGTCGGTAACCCTATCGATATTATCGGAACGGGGACATCAGAACATCTGGGAACAGTTATCGATTATTGCGAGAATAAGTTTGAAAACATCGACTTAATGATGGTAATATTCGGAAGCCCCGGCTTGGTTAAACTTTATGAAACATACGAAGTCTTACACAAGAAGATGGAAGAATGTGAGAAACCTATTTTCCCCATTTTGCCTTCTATTGTTACAGCAGGCCCGGAAGTCAAGAGTTTCATTAAGAAAGGACATGTTAACTTTTCGGATGAAGTAACGTTAGGGACGGCATTGTCACGCGTATTGAATACACCCAAGCCCGCAAGTACGGATATTCAATTGTATGGAGTAAACGTACTCGAAATAAGAAAATTGATCGATTCGCTGCCGAACAGCGGATACTTGGATCCTGATGATGTACGGAAAGTATTACAGATGGCGAAGGTTCCATTGGTGGAAGAAATTACCTCTACAAATAAAAAGGATTTAATCACGTTTGCCAAAAAGGTAAACTATCCGGTGGTTGCTAAAGTGGTTGGTCCGATACATAAAAGTGATATCGGAGGTGTAGCTCTTAATATACGTAGTGAGGAGCATTTGGTCTTTGAATTCCAGCGAATGATGAAGCTGCCGGATGCAAAGGCTGTAATGGTTCAGCCGATGTTAAAAGGACAGGAGTTATTCCTTGGAGCCAAATATGAAGATCGCTTCGGGCATATTCTGTTATGTGGTCTGGGAGGTATCTTTGTTGAAGTGTTGCAGGATGTGTCTTATGGTTTGGCACCGCTTTCATACGACGAAACATTCTCAATGATACGTTCTTTGCGGGGTTATCCTATCATTAAGGGAACGAGAGGACAAAAAGGAATTGATGAACAACAATATGCTGATATAATCGTACGTTTATCGACCTTATTAAGGTTCGCACCTGAGATTAAGGAAATGGATATTAATCCGATCGTCGCAACCGAAAGAGGATTATTCGCAGTGGATGCGCGCATAAGAATTGAAAAGTAATCGTATATTTGTAACGATTTATAACCAATAATAAAGCTCATGGACGAAAAAGACGATTTATTTGTTTATGACGAAGACGATTCCGTAAAATTTATACGAAACTATCTTCCACAGGAATTGAAAGAAAAGATCAGCGATGACGATATCAATTATATTGTCGATCTGATTTATGAATTCTATGAGTCCAAAAACCTTTTGGATGATGATTCTGCCGATGATGAAGGAGACATTGAAATTGATGAAGAAGAACTTACAGACTATGTCATAAAAAATGCGAAAAAAGACGGCGTAGGTAAATTTACTGCTGAAGAAATAACTTTCATCGTTCAGGGAGAATTGGAATATTGTGATTCTATCAACATGTTTGATAAATAATTGTTATATAAATAAAGTATTAAACGTATCGTTTTAAAATTAAGAATTAAGTTATGAAGAATTTAAAATTGTTAGCTGTCGTAGCTCTTTGTATGGCAGTGTTGTTTTCAGGTTGTGGAGCAAGTAATACAGTAAAAGGCACAGGTATCGGTGTTGGTGCAGGCGGTGCGGTTGGTGCAGGAGTCGGCGCTTTAGCAGGTAATACAGCTTTAGGTGCGGTTATCGGTGCTGCAGTTGGTGGTACAGCCGGTGCTTTGATCGGCAAAAAAATGGATAAGCAAAAGAAAGAACTGGAAGCCGTTGTTCCGGATGCAACTGTTGAAACTGTAAACAATGGTGAAGCATTAAAGATAACTTTTGATTCAGGTATTTTATTTGCCACGAATTCAAGTACGGTAAGCGATGCTTCCAAAACAGCTCTTCGCAATTTCGCAACTAACCTGAAATCAAACGCGGATACATACATTAAAGTTGTAGGTCACACAGATAACACAGGACAGGTTGATTACAACCAAACCTTATCAGAGAAACGCGCTCAAAGCGTTTATGATTATCTTATGTCACAAGGTGTAAGCAGCGATCGTATGACTTATGAAGGAAAAGGTATCCACGATCCGATCGCAACTAACAATACGGTTGAAGGACGTTCTTTGAACCGCCGTGTCGAAATTATGATCATGGCTAATGAAAAGATGATCCAGGAAGCTCAACAAGGGACATTGAATTAATAGCATGCATAGAGTATAATAAAGAGAGTTTCCTGATTTCCGGGAAACTCTCTTTTGTTATCACTATATATTATTAAAGTAAATTTTAAAGTATTTGTAATTTTAGACCAAAGGAGAGGCTCAAATAATCCTTCGGTTTTAGTATTTTATTCTGTGCAGCAGTTATAATGTATAGATCACATGTACTGAGTTCATAAAAAAGGGTGATGGATTTGGCTGCCCATTTACGCCTGTCAAGATTAAGTGTTATCCGTTCTCCAATGAAAATATGGCTCCTGATTCGTGTGGAAAACCAGTAATATCCTTCCGGGTATTTATTGGGGCTCCTAACCCAAAAGTCCCTGTCCAATAATGTATTCAGGTAAATGCCGCAAGTTAGGGGTTCAAGTGATAATTTCTCGTTTAAATTTATTTTCCAGGGAATATAATTTTGTTTGAATGTAAATGTCGCCATAGCGTGGCGATCAGCATTCTTAGGTACTAACCCCAGAAATACATCTGTCTCCCAATGGTCATTTCCATAATTCCACCCGGTTCCAAGGGATAAGATTCCCATTGAACCAGCAAATTGTATTTTAGTATATTTGTGATAATCGGAGGTGAATTGATTGATTATCAATGTTTTTAGAAGACTTCCGCATGAAAAGGGCAATGGATAAGTAGGTAGTTAGTGCTTAGATACACTTAGTTTTTCATGCTTTCAAATAACTCTAACACAAAGATACAAAAGATTATAAAACTACAATAGGTTTCTGTGATTTTTTATGTAAGATTTATAAAAAAAGCCGTCGTAAATGAACGACGGCTTTTATATTAAATTTTCATGCTGTTTTTTGGCTGGCTCTCAGCGTCCGAATTAATGCGTGGAACGCTACCTATAACAATCCGGCCACCGGAATTATCTGCTATCTCACGTAGCCGTGCAGGTATATAGGGTTGGTTCGTATCATTCGATGGCTTACCGGAATTTTGTGTCGGTTGTTGCATATTCCCCGACACAATCATTTCTGCCTTTTCCGGTTCATTTAAGGGCTGTCCTTCGCTTTCGCTTATCGGTTTGAGGGAAAGCTGTATCTTGCGGTCTAAGTCCGCTAATTCGGCTCTTAAATCGGCGAGTTCAGGTTCTTTTTTCCATGAACTTTCTACGACCTCTTTTAAGAGCGGAATATCTTTGGCGAGTTCCTCATTATCTTTTTGGAATTTTTCAAGCGTTGGCTCTATGGTTGCCAGCGCATTGATAAAATTCTGTGTAGCCAGTCGCGGATCGGCTGCCAGACAGCCGTGATTATAATGATACAGATAATTACCCTCGCCCCGTAGATAAAAACGGTTTTGCACCATATCCATGCCGTCCTTTTTGGTATTCTCGCTTTTAATTAAAATATCGAAACCGTACAGGCTACCTACTTTGTCAAACTCCCCGCCAGTACGGGCAGTTTCGGCAAGGTGGTTCAGATGCTTCCCGGTGAACTTCATATCGGCTGTGTTCACTCCGTTAATCAGCAAAGCATTTTTATAAGAGCCGTCCTCGTTGTATTGAACTTTGGCTTTGAAGTTATCCAAGTCTTTACCGATGCGTGCTATCAGGTCGGTATTCTTATCATATTTTGCGGTATATTCATCCAGCTTGTATCGGCTGGATGATTTACCCCGGACAAATGCCTGCCGTTCGCTTTCAAGCGTGGTAACTCTTTTCTCTAAGCGGGCTTTTTCAAGCAGTTCCGTATTGCCGGAAAGAATAGCGACATATTCGGAGAAATTCATACCGGTTTTTTCATCTATTGCACCCTCGTCAATAGTACGAGTGCCCAGATTGTTGGTTTTAAGCTGCCGGATGAATAACTGCTTATTATGAAGCAATCCGAATTTGTAAGCATCAAGCGACTTTTCGACGGCATACAGGATAACATCTACTTTGTTATCTGCATAGTATTTGGCAATTTCGTTGCCGGTACGGATGCCGCGCCCGTCGCGCTGTTCAAGGTCGCTGGGCCGCCAGGGGCTGTCGAGGTGGTGAATAGCTACACACCTTTTCTGTGCATTTACCCCTGTGCCGAGCATCTCGGTACTCCCGAACATAACACGGATTCGTCCTGCGTTCATGTCGTCTATCATGTTCTTACGGTTTTTTTCGGTGGTTGCTTCCTGAATAAACCGTACCTCGCTGGGAGGGATACCGTGATCCTCTACCAGCTTCCGCTTTACTTCGCTATATACGTTCCATTCGTTCGGCTTGTATGTGCCTAA
>DAMCDT010000054.1:0-14918 GCA_032058265.1 Tannerellaceae bacterium | reverse complement strand
TAGTTAAACGCAAAGTTTTGAACGGCGAAGATGCGGGAGTAGTCAAGAACTATGCCCGGGCGAAAGCAACCGGTTACACCGACCTGCCTAAGTTATGTAAACTGATAAGCGCCCGCTCGACGGTATCATCGGCTGATATCAAGGCAGTAATCGATTCGCTTAACTGGGCGATGGATATGGAACTGAGCGCCGGGAATATTGTACAGTTGGGCGAGTTCGGCAACTTCCGCATGTCGATCAGTTCGCAAGGTACACTGACGGAAGAAGAATTCGACGCGTCGAAGATTACCCGTTCGCGGGTAGTATTTACGCCGGGAGCTTCGCTGCGTACCACATCCAAAGCGGCTACTTACGTTCCCGACGATGCAAAGGTAGTTGAAGCAGCATGTTCACGAATCCACATAGACGATTGAACATGCGCCCTGTAAACCTGATCGTATTGCATTGCTCAGCAACGCGCGATAACCAGCCGTATACGGCCGAACAACTGGATGCCGACCATCGTGCCCGCGGATTTGCCTGCGCCGGATATCATTATTATGTCCTTCGTTCGGGAGAAGTGATAGAGATGCGTCCCCTGGGTATGGTTCCCGCCCATGTAACCGGATACAACCGCCATAGCATCGGTATATGTTACGAAGGTGGATTAAACACGCAGGGAAAGGTTGCCGATACACGTACGGCAAAGCAGAAAGCGGCGATTCTCTCCATCCTGAAGCAACTGGCCACGCGATTTCCTCAGTGCAGGATCTGCGGACACTGCGACCTCGCTGCCAAGTCGTGCCCTTGCTTCGACGCATCGAAAGAATATGGGCACCTGGGGTGCCAATTAAAAATTGAAAGTTGAATTGTAAATCGGAGAGGCTCTCTTTAAAAATTAATTAACTGATGAATAACAAACAAGTACTTCCTGTTGCGAAGAATGGAAATAAAGGAAAAGGGCATCCGGTTTATTGGAATTGCCAGCTTATTGTAGCGGTCTTACTGTCGATAGCAGGTCTTGTTTTGTTATTCCTTGGTTTCTGGTGTAGTCCGACTGGCGAGATTCATAATTCCGTTTTGATAGGATTTGGCGAGGTATCTACGTTCGCGGGCGCATTATTCGGCGTAGATTACAGCTATAAAGCAAAAGCGGGTTTAAATAAACGCCCGTAAAAAAAGAAGCCCGGCTTTATTAAATAGCAAAGGCTTCTCTTAAATGGGTTAGATGTAGAAAGGGAGTTTCGTTTATAATCTAACTATAGTAGATTATACATGCAAATATAAACATTATAAATGAATAAAGTCTTGACATAAATCAATAATTTTATGTCTTTAATATGTAAAACAACAAATATGTTATATTATGCGAATAAAATGACGGTAATAATCACTTGTATTCTTTCTGGCATATTATTTGGCTGTTATTCAACGCATAAAACGAGAGGATTAGCTTATATCGATTCATTATCGTATACCCGTAAAGACAGCTTATTTTTGCGCCACCTTATACAGGCGAATACCAACAGGTCGGTAGAATTACGGCATATCACTTTCTCCCCGCCTGATACAACCGGAAAACAAACGGTCGAAACACTCACGCTTGTTTCAGCAAGCACGCAGCAGAAGGTTGCTTCGGAAAAGACGGAGAAAGCTTCATCTATAGAAAATAATGTTAATAATACAACCTTTGTTGAGGAAAAACAACAAATTAAAAGCAACTTTAAATATCTGTTCATTGTTTTCCTTTCAATAATTCCGGTTTTGATTTTAACAATCAGATATTTAAAACGGAGATAATAAAAGAATGATTTAGCTATATTTTAGTATTTTTTTCAAATAAAATGTATTATTATTTTAATAATGTGTTATATTTGGACAAATTTCTGACCATAAAGATGAGAAAATTATTAACCGTTGCTATTCTGATATTATCCGTTTGTTTGGTTTCATGTGACGAAGAAGACGACAATCTGGAGCGTATCCTTGCGGATTCTGTATGGATCGAATCTGCTGACCCTATCGAAACATGCAGCACAATGCTGGCTTTCAAAGATTCTACTTTTTGTTATTCCATTGAATTACCTCTTGTCGTAAGTGGCGACACAATATCCTTCAAGCGGGAGCTGGAAGGTACTTATACATACGATCATCCGATGGTAGTCCTTACATTCAAGGAAGAGAATAAAGAGCCCTGGATACTCATGATAAACAATAAAGAGATGTATTATCACGGAGGTAAGGGTATAAATTGCTTCACCAAGCTGGAAACAGAACAAAATCAATGAAACAATTCTCCGGGCAGTTGGTTATAATATTATAATTTATAAACAAATGCCTTATGGAAGAAAAGAAAGTAATTAACGTAGGAACGGGTACCGTTACTGTATATTATGAACGTAACGGACATCCCTATATTGAAATAGAAGAAGGATACAACAGCAAGCCTGCCGGCGTTTACCTTGAATACCCCGAATGTATAGATGAATTGGTTTGCGCGCTGACGCAGTGCAAAAAGTAATTATTTTACCCTTTGCAGGATGACCCGTGTCTGCCACCCGTCGGAAATAACGTTTCCGCGCATGGTATCGAGTCCGTAATCAAACGTCATGATCATGTTATTTCCGTCGATCACTACATTGAAAGTGTAAGTATGGTAGTGGTTTTTAATTTCTTCGATCTCATAATCGATCAGGTTGTATTGCATAACGGCCGTTTGTTTGCCGTCTACATAATCAAATCGTATGCGTCCCTTCTGTGTGCCGTTCAAAGCGCCCAGGAACGTGTATTCCCACTCACCGTTTAATATACGGTTATCGTCCGTGGTATCCTGTGCGTACATATATGTCGCGAAAAACAGGAATAGTAAAATACTTATTGTCGTTTTCATTTGTTCCGCCTTTAGTTTTCTATACGGATAAAACAAAAACAGTTACGTAAAAGTTTACTAAATAATACGGCGTAATTAAACCATTTGGGTAAAGTGGCGTCTAACAAAGTTAATTATAATTATCTTTGCTAACATAATATCATTTACAAACAATTATGAGTAGAAAAATGAAACGTCGTGATTTTTTAAGAACCAGTATGGTAGCTGGCGCTGCCCTGACATTGAACTTCGACAAACTGCAAGCGGCTTTATCTTCTAACACGATGGCTGTAGAAGCTGCACCCGACCTTGTGGCGGTAATGGGTGGCGAGCCTGTTGCCATGCTCGACAAAGCGTTGGAAACGCTGGGAGGTATGGGTAAATACGTGAAAAGCGGGCAAAAAGTAGTTATCAAACCGAATATCGGTTGGGACCGCACGCCTGAACTGGCAGGGAATACTAATCCTGAATTAATCAAAGCATTGGTAAAAAAATGCCTCGATGCCGGCGCCTCTAAGGTGACTGTTTTCGACCATACGTGCGATGACTGGCGTAAATGTTATGAGTCAAGCGGTATATCCGAAGCAGCAAAGTCGGCCGGTGCGCTGGTTGTTCCCGGAAACGATGAAAAGTATTATAAAGAAGTATCCATCCCGAACGGGGTGAATATAAAAAGTGCAAAGATACACGAAGCCCTTATCGAAGCCGATGTATGGTTTAATGTGCCTATCCTGAAAAATCACGGGGGCGCCAAACTATCCTGTGCAATGAAAAATTATATGGGAATTGTATGGGACAGGCGTTTCTTCCACGGCAATGACTTGCAGCAATGTATTGCCGATATCTGCACATGGCAGAAAAAACCGGCATTACATATCGTAGATGCTTACCGCATGATGCACCAGAATGGTCCGCAAGGTAAAAGCGCGGCAGATGTGGCCACCATCAAATCATTGTTGGTATCACCTAATATCATTGAAATAGATACGGCAGCTTTAGGTTTATTCAATCAGGTTAAAAAACTGGACATGGCGGCAGTAGGTCATATCGGTAAAGGAGAAGCCTTAAAATTAGGCACGACTGATTTGAAGAAGATCAATATCAAACGTATCAGAATATAAAAAATGAAAAACAAGAGGAATTATCTTAAAGGATTGCGGGTACTGCTTGCAGTCCTCTTTTTCGTTCCTATTTTGCTTTACTTTGTCGATTTCGCCGGAATACTACCCAATTACCTTCACTCGCTGTTACATTTGCAAATCATTCCGGCCATACTTGGAGCAAGTATAGGGATCATTGTGTTTCAATTCTTACTAGCCCTTGTTTTCGGACGTATATACTGCTCGGTAATATGTCCGGCAGGTGTTTTACAAGACGGCATCAACCGCCTGTATTGCATCGGTAAAAAGAAAAAGAACGGAATATGGCGGTTTAAATATCATAAGCCATTAAATATTTTTCGTTATGTATTACTCGGACTTACTATTGTATTAGCATTAGTCGGTGTCACTGAACTGATCGTCTGGCTCGATCCTTACAGCAATTTTGGCCGTATCGCCACCAATTTGTTCCGCCCGGTGGTGATCTGGGTTAACAATATCCTGGCTGATCTTCTGATGAGAGTGGATAACTATACCTTATACCATGTGACGATCAAGACATTCTCAGTATCCGCTTTAGTCGCTGCTATTATTATATTGGTTACATTCGTGGTGATGGTTATCTACCGCGGACGGTTCTTTTGCAACACTTTATGTCCGGTGGGCGCTTTACTGAGTTTGGTTTCTCGTTATTCGTTTTTCCGTATTTCATTTAACAAATCCGCCTGTAATAGTTGTGGTACCTGCGAACGGACATGTAAGGCGGAAGCGATAGACAGTAAAAACATGACAGTGGACACTTCCCGTTGTGTGGATTGCTTCAATTGTACCTCTTCGTGTACGAAAGGAGGCCTGCAATATCGCTTTAAACCTTCCTTTACGAAAGAGAAAGAAAAAGAAAACGTGATGCCTGTTATGGAAATGGCTAAGCCTGACCCGGTAAACAGCCGCAGGACATTCCTTGCTACGACGGCTACGGTTGCCGCAACATTGCCAGTCGTTTCAGCATTCGCTGAGAAGGTTGCAGGAAACGGCAATGCTCCTACCGGGGAAGGATGGGGGCCGGTTACTCCTCCGGGTTCCATGAATCTGGAACGGTTCAAAGATAAATGTACGGGTTGCCATTTATGTGTGGTTAAATGTCCTACTCAAATACTCAAACCGGCGGGGCTGGAGTATGGTTTTGATTACCTGCTGCGTCCGCATGTTTCCTACAAAACAAACTATTGCAACTACGAATGTACGATCTGTTCGGATATATGTCCGGTACATGCAATCATGCCGTTGACTGTTGAAGAAAAGAAATTAACACAGGTAGGCGTTGCTACTTTCGTTATTGACCGTTGTATCGTCTACACAGAAGATACAGATTGCGGAGCTTGTTCGGAACATTGCCCGACTCAGGCTGTTCACATGGTTGCGTATGAAGGAACACTGACCATCCCGAAGGTCGAACCTGAATTATGTATCGGCTGTGGAGGCTGCGAATCGATATGCCCGGTCAATCCCCACCGTGCCATCATTGTGAAAGCCAATGCGGTGCACCAGGTTGCGGAATTATCGGAAGTAGAGGAGGTTCAGGAGTTTGAAATAGACGATTTCGGTTTCTAATGGAAAAAATAGTTACCTTTGCTGCAAATTTTGCAGCATGACATTTGATTTACTATACAACGATATAAAATCCAAAGCCAGGGCGGGTTTGATTACTACTGATCATGGAGTAATCGAAACGCCCGTTTTTATGCCCGTCGGTACACAAGGATCTGTAAAGGCGGTGCACATGACGGAATTGAAAGACGATATCAACGCTCCGATCATATTAGGTAATACCTACCATTTGTACCTTCGTCCCGGAATTGAAATACTTGAAAAGGTAGGCGGACTACATAAATTTAACAGTTGGGACAGGGCAATTTTGACGGATAGCGGCGGATTCCAGGTGTTTTCACTCTCCGAAAACCGGAAATTACACCGTGAAGGTGCAGAGTTCCGCTCTCACATCGACGGATCTAAGCACTTCTTCACTCCCGAAAACGTAATGGATATCCAACGTTCAATAGGTGCGGATATCATTATGGCATTTGACGAATGCTGTCCTGGTGACGCCGATTACGATTATGCCAGGCAATCCCTTGAATTAACAGAGCATTGGTTAGACCGTTGTATTGACAGGTTCAGCACAACGGAGCCAAAGTACGGGTATAATCAAAGCCTTTTCCCTATCGTTCAGGGATGTGTTTATCCGGATCTGCGAAAGCGTGCTGCTGAAAACATTGCTTCCAAAGAGGCAGACGGCAACGCCATCGGCGGATTAGCGGTAGGTGAACCGACTGAAAAGATGTATGAAATGATCGAAGTGGTGAACGAAATCCTTCCCGAAGACAAACCCCGTTACCTGATGGGAGTGGGTACCCCGATCAATTTACTGGAAGCAATCGAAAGGGGGGTGGACATGTTCGACTGCATCATGCCTACCCGTAACGGGCGTAACGGTCAGTTGTTCACACGTTTTGGTACCATAAATATAAGGAATAAGAAGTGGGAGGATGATTTTTCGCCCATCGATCCGGATGCTTATTCGTATGTCGATACACTGTACAGCAAAGCATATTTACATCATTTAATAAAGGTGGAAGAAATTTTAGGACTACAAATTGCATCGATTCACAATTTAGCTTTCTATCTTTGGCTTGTTAAAGAAGCACGTAAACATATTATCGCTGGCGATTTTGTTACATGGAAGAGCGGAATGGTCCGCCAATTGTCAAACCGGTTATAAATAATGAAGAAATTTGGGTTAAAAAGATTAGACTGGTATATTATCAAACAATTCCTGGGGACGTATATCTTCGCAATAATCCTGATTATTACGATATCCGTTGTTTTCGATATTAATGAAAAGATAGATAAATTCCTGAAGCCGGAGGTTACGTTAAAAGAGATAATCTTTGATTATTACCTGAATTTTATACCCTATTTCGCGAACCTTTTCAGTCCGCTGTTTACTTTCATTGCCGTTATCTTCTTTACATCCAAATTAGCTGACAGGTCTGAAATTATTGCGATGCTTGCCAGCGGGATGAGCTTTAACCGTTTGATGGTACCTTATTGGATCTCGGCAACAGTGATAGCATTGGCCACCTTTGCGCTGAACGCTTATATCATTCCACCTGCCAATATCACCCGTATCGATTTCCAGAATAAATATATCCGGAACAAAGCGGTAGACTATGCACGGAATGTACAGTTAGAAGTCGAACCGGGAATTATAGCTTATTTCGACCGTTATGACGATAAATCACGTATGGGTTATCGTTTTTCGCTGGAGCAATTTGACGGTAAAATGCTCGTTTCGCGCCTTACTGCCAATTCCATTAAATATGATAGCTTATACAACTGGACAGTTATTGACTACATGATCCGCGATTTCGACGGTATGCGCGAATACATAAGCTCCGGTTCCCGTATGGATACGACGCTTACGATTATTCCGTCTGACTTCCTGATCTCTGTCAATGACAGTGAAACGATGACTTCACCACAATTAGCCACTTATATCAAGCGTCAGAAAAAACGTGGTATTGGTAATATTCAATCCTTTGAAATTGAATACCATAAACGTTTTGCTGCAATCATGGCAGCCTTTATACTAACCAGTATCGGAGCATCATTGTCTTCGCGAAAAATAAAAGGGGGAATGGGATTGAATATCGGTATTGGTCTGGGATTAAGTTTTACGTATATATTATTTACTACCGTTACCTCCACTTTTGCAGTTAACGGGTATGTGAGTCCCATGGTAGCCGCCTGGATTCCGAATATCATCTATACCTTTATAGCTATATTCCTATACCGGAGAGCGCCAAGTTAGGATACAAATTCTCTTCATGTAAGAAGAACCTCTTCTATGGCTTTGCGCAGATCATCTTTGCTCATAACACCTTTAGCCATTTTCGGCTTTTTATTTACAGGACAAAACAGGAATGATGGAGTAGTACGTATACCGAATGCCGAAGTCAGGTCTTCTTCTGTCTTTGCATTTACTACATATATATCTACTCTTCCTTCGTATTCGTCAGCAAGTTCTTTGATAATTGGTTCGATTCGTTTGCTGGGTCCTGAATGATCGATATAGAAATCGACAATACAAGGCCTTTTACCTTTATATTTCCATTCATCAGGATTCTCTTCGTAGTTTGCTATTTTGTTCAGAAAATCCTCTTTAGTAAGTTGAGTTGCCTTCATTCTTAATTGTAGTGTTTTCCTTTATTTCCCTTTAGTATACTATTTCATGATAAGGTTTTACAGCGAATACCGTTCAGAACATGATCCGAACGGTATTTCTCTTTAATAAAATAAATGTCTAATTAAAAAAAGATCAATATCTTTCAGAAACAACGTTCCAATCGATAATCTTCCATAATTCTTTCAGGTGGTCGGCACGGCGGTTTTGATAGTCCAGGTAATATGAATGTTCCCAAACGTCAAATCCCAGGATCGGCTTCAATCCTTTAGTTACCGGGTTACCAGCGTTAGTTTCCTTCGTAATTGAAAGTTTTCCGCTTTTATCTTTTGCAAGCCATACCCAACCGGAACCGAATAGGGCTGTGCCGGCTGATTCAAATTCTTTCTGGAAGTTTTCAAAAGAACCCCATTCTTTATCGATGGCTTGAGCAAGTTCGCCAGAAGGTTTACCTCCCCCGTTAGGAGAGAATTGTGTGAAATACAAATTGTGATTCAATACCTGTCCGGCATTGTTGAAGATTCCACCATCAGATTCTTTTACTATTGTTTCGAGATCGGCATTTTCAAATTTTGTTCCCGGGATAAGATTATTCAGATTGTTCACATATGTTTGAAGATGCTTCCCGTGATGTAACTCGATTGTTTGCTTGCTAATAACAGGAGTAAGCGCGCCCGTTTCGTAAGGTAATTTTACTAATTCAAATTTCATAATATTTTCTTTTTTGTCGTTTATTTCACTACCTGGGATAAGTAGTAATATACTAATTAATAAATTGAGCATAAGACTTTCATTTATGTTTATATAATTCTAACATATATAACGCCCGTTTTGTTCAGGAAAAACCTAATTATTTATGAACAAAATTGTTTTTAACTACTTTATGCACGATAATATCAAATTAGTTCCTATTTTTGTGTCCTCAAAATCATTTATTTAAAAAGAAACATATTCATAGAAATGGTAAAGAAAGTTGGTAATTTAATTCCGCATACCTTTTTTATTACGAAAGGTAGTGGTGAATCAGACCTGGAAAAGCATGCAGGTTCTTACCATATGGCTTTATATGATGCTGGTATTTCAGACTATAACATTATGACGTACTCGTCGGTTATACCTGCTACTGCACATCTGGCTACGATGGACGAAATTGATTTCCCTCCTTTTGGTTCGGAACTAAAGACAATCATGGCTACTTCTCATGGCTACCAGGATGAGTTTGTTTCGGCTGGAGTTGTTTATGCCTGGATGTATAAAGATGAAAACTTCGACGAGAAGGTAGGCGGATTGGTGTGTGAAGTAAGCGGGCGTTACCGTATTGAAGAACTTGAATCACGTTTGATACGGGTAATCAACGATCTTCATCAGAAAACTTATGGCGATTACTACCTTGGCGAATTGAATTTTATTACCGAAGGTATCACTATTGAAAAGAGATATGGTACTGCTATCGCAGCATTATGCTTCATCGACTTCATCGTTCCTGAAATAGAAGAATAAAAATAATTCAATATTTTAATTAAACATCAATATTGGTTGAAGAGGCTTCATTTGAGAAAATGAGGCTTTTTTGTTACTTACCGGATGATTTATTTCCTTTGTAATAACTACCTTTAAATATTTATTTATGAAAAGAATTATTAATCCCTGGAAAGGACTGGACGGATACATGTGTTTCGCCTGTTCACCAAACAATCCGTCGGGACTCCACATGGAGTTTTTTGAAGACGGAGATGATATTGTTGCTATATGGAAGCCAACTTTTTACTACCAAGGATGGTTAAATACATTACATGGTGGTATTCAAAGTACGCTGATGGACGAATTAGGCGGATGGATAGTGGTACGGAAACTACAAACAACAGGTGTAACCTCCAAACTGGAAGCCCGGTTTATGAAAAGTATCTCGACCGACGAGCCGCAACTGACCATCCGTGGACGGATTAAAGACCAGAAACGGAACGCTGTCTTTATAGAAACAGCGATTTATAATTCGAAAGACGAGATGTGTTCGCGTGCCGATATGGTTTATTTCGTAGTATCACCGGAACGGGCGAAAGAAGAATTTTATTTTAACGGTTGCTTAACTGAAGACGAATTAAAGTAATTAGATATGAAATACGTAGGAGCGCATATAAGTGCTGCGGGCGGGGCTGAGAATGCTCCCGTTAACGCACATCAGATAGGGGCGAAAGCTTTTGCCTTTTTTACAAAAAACCAGCGGCAATGGAACGCCAAACCATTAACGGATAGGAGCATTCGCTTATTTAAGGAGAATTGTAAACGGTTTGGTTACGAACCGAAACATATTTTGCCGCACGACAGTTACCTGATCAATTTAGGCCATCCGGATAAAGAAGGGCTACAGAAATCACGGGATGCTTTTCTGATTGAGTTGCAACGCTGCGAACAGCTAGGGCTCGACCGCCTGAATTTCCATCCCGGCAGCCATCATCATGAGATCTCTGAGAATGAATGTCTTAAACGGATCGCAGAATCCATTAACATAGCACTCGACAAAACCAAAGGCGTTATTGCCGTCATTGAGAATACTGCCGGACAGGGGACCAGCCTGGGACGAAACTTTGAGCAATTAGCATATATAATTGATTTTGTGGAGGATAAAAGCAGGGTAGGGGTATGTATCGATACCGCCCATGCACTAGCATCAGGATATGATATACATACGGCAGAAGGCTTTACCAAAACTTTCAAACACTTCGACGAAGTAGTAGGGTTCCACTATTTAAAAGGTATGCACCTTAATGATTCGAAGAAAGATGTCGGAACCAGGGTAGACCGCCACGATAATATAGGCAAAGGAGTGATGGGCATGACCACTTTCGAAATGATCATGAATGATAATCGTTTCGACGACCTGCCACTGATCCTCGAAACCCCCGACGAAAGCCTTTACGCGGAAGAAATCAAAAAACTATATTCGATAGTGAAGTAAGATTAAATACTTGCAATATTTTCGAGTGTTAAGAGTATTTATTCTTTCTGGGCCAACTTTTCAAGTCTGGAAGAATATTTGCCGTTGAAAACGGAAATGGCTTGCGTCACCCTTCGAAGTTATCCGCATAATTTCAAAAATAATGCAGGTAATATTCGGAAACTAAACTACACATTTACAAATATTTATTCCTTTTTCATTTGCAAATTTATTTTCCAATCATAAATTTGCAAGACAATGCCACACAATTTATACAGGTGAGAGGTCGATGAAGACATCTAAAGGAGATATTGTTTCCTGGAATGATTTACGAATCAAAAAGTTTGTTTAATTAATCAATTGCCTTATCTTTGCACCCGCTAATACAAAATAGCTTAATTTAATTATTCAAACATGGCAACAAAAATCAGATTGCAGAGACACGGTCGTAAAGGGTATGCTTTTTACCACATCGTTGTCGCAGACAGCAGGGCTCCACGTGATGGAAAATTTATTGAAAGGGTAGGTTCTTATAATCCGAACACTAATCCTGCTACAATAGATTTGAATTTCGAAAGGGCTTTGTATTGGTTACAAGTGGGTGCGCAACCTACTGACACAACTCGCAGCATCCTTTCACGTGAAGGTGTTTACATGAAAAAGCACCTCTTGGAAGGTGTTAAAAAAGGTGCTTTCGATGAATCAACTGCCGAATCAAAGTTCCAGGCTTGGTTGAAAAACAAACAAGCTGCAAGCCAGGCTGAAAAAGACAAGAACCGCGAAGCTGCGAAAGCAGAAGCAAAAGCTCGTATGGAAGCCGAACAAGAAGTAAACAAGGCAAAAGCTCAGGAATTAGCAAAGAAAAAAGCGGAAATTGCCGCTGCGGAAGCAGCAGCGAGAGCTGAAGAAGCTCCTGAAGCTCCGGCTACTGAGGAAACTCCTGCCGCTGAAGAAGTTGCTCCTGTTGAGGAAACAACTCCTGAAGCACCGGCTGCTGAAGAAGCTCCTGAGGCAGAAAAAAGCGCTGAATAATATTCAGGTTAAGCCGAAGAAATTAAGAGAGGGTACTTTTACAAGTATCCTCTTTTTTATTTATGATATGTTAAAGAACATATACATATTGATAAATGTGTGCGCTAAAACATATAAAAAACCTTGCTATTTAGCATGAAAATTGTTAAGAGTGTTGATTCATGCTTTAATTACCCGTATATTTGTATCCGTTTTTCGAATCAGTCCCTATGCCTTAGAGAAGGATTATACTGGTTTATTCCCTGAAAATCAGGGGTCGAACCGGAGGCTCAGAACAATTTGGACAATAATTTTGTTTTTAAGATGTTTTAGCTAATAGTTCGATGAAGTTTAACGTAAATATTAAAGTATGAAGATTAGAGCTTATGTTCTCGTTGTAGCAATAACGTTGCTGACAATGTCTGCTGCTACAAAGGATGTAAGATCAGTTGAAGGATTATCTCCAGGTGATCTTGCGCCGAGAATAGAGTTTTCAGGAAAAGAAAGAAATTTCAATTTCCAAAACCATTCAGGTCGTTACACATTATTAAATTTTTGGGCGGCTTATGATGCCGATTCAAGGGTGCGTAACATCAGACTAGCGAATGAAGTAAAAAAACTTAGATCTGAAAGAATTTCGATGTGTTCTATTTCGTTGGACGAGAAAGAATCAATCTTCTCAGGAACCATCCGAATAGACAAACTGGATGAAGCGACACAGTTTCATGCCAAAAAAGATGACAAGTCGGTACTGTTTAAGAAGTATGCCCTGAAAAAAGGTTTCAGGAATTTTCTGATTAACGATCAAGGAGTAATCGTTGCAACGAATGTAACTCCGGAAGAGCTGACAGAAGTATTGAAAACAATTTAATCATCAGATTATCATCACAAAAAAGCCTGTTCCGTTTGGAGCAGGCTTTTTTGTTTGTTAGCGTAATGCTTCCACTTCATCCGTGTGGATAGGGATCTTTTTGCCCAGCAAGCGGGCTCCGTTTTCAGTGATCAGATAATCTTCCTCGTTGCGTATACCACTGAAATCTTTATAAGTAACCACTTTTTCGTAGTTGATGAATTCTGTAAACTTATTCTGTCCTCTCCACAGATCAATCAATTCGGGGATAAAATAGATGCCCGGTTCGATGGTTAATACGAAGCCCGGTTCAAGTTTTCTACCCAAACGCAATGATTTACGTCCGAACTGGGTGCTTTTCGGGCGGCCGTCGTAACCTACGTATACTTCGCCCAGGTTTTCCATATCATGTACGTCCAGCCCCATCATGTGTCCCAATCCGCAAGGCATAAACAAGGCAGCGGCTCCCGCTTTAACGGCTTCCATCGGGTCACCCTTCACAAAGCCCAGTTCTTTCAGGCCTTCCATAATTACTTTTAACGACTGGTCGTAAACGTCTTCAAACAAAACGCCCGGACGAAGCGCAGCCACCGCAGCCTCGTGCGATGCCACCGCAATATCATATATTTCTTTTTGGCGGGTGGTGAAACGTGAATCTGCCGGGATGGTAGACGACATATCCCCGGCATATCCCATTTCCGTTTCGGCTCCTGCATCGAGCAACAGCATATCTCCACTCTTTATCATATTCCCATGATAATGGTTGTGCAGGGTTTGGCCATTAATCGTTGCGATAATAGGGAATGAAAGCTGGTAATCATTTGCATAAGCTACTTCGGCAACCGCAGCAGCTACTTCACTTTCACGTATTCCCGGACGCACCATACGCATAGCAGTCAGGTGCATATCGGCGGTAACGATACAAGCTTTTTCAATCTCTGCGATTTCTTCTTCCGTTTTATAGTTGCGCTGGTTTACCACCCCCATAATAAAAGGTACGGAAGGTTTTTCCGTTCCGGGGAAGATACCCAGCCATTTCAGTAATTTAATCTGGTGTTCACCGCGGTAAGTGGGCAGGTAATGGATTGTTTGTTTCTTTTCCTGCGCTCTTTTCAGGTAATTGTCGATCTCCGCCGAAGGGAGTATTTGTGAAATCCCTACGCTTTCACCTTTTTCTTTTAAGGTAGGCTGTGTGCCCATCCATACGATTGAGTCGATAGTTAGTTCATCACCAAAGATTATTTCTTTGTTATTATCGATGTCGATAATGGCGTCTAATCCGGCATAAGGCAGTCCGAAATAATATAAAAAGGTGGAATCCTGGCGGTAATGATAGGTATTGTCGGCGTAATTCATTCCCGATTCGTCATTCCCGATAAATAATAAAAGCCCCGATCCCAGGGTTTCTTTCAATTTAGCCCGGCGGGCCATATACGTTTCTTTACTGAACATAATTATGTGTTTTTGATTGATAACAAATATAATCGTTTCGTTTTTAAATAACATGACAATTTTGTAAAAAATAATATGCCTGTTTAGAGCTTTGAAAAAAAGACGGCGAACGTAGTTTTAAAACATTGTATACTCTTTGTAAAAACATAACGAACCTTGTATAAAAACTTCGTTATGTTTTAGAAAAAAGAATGCATTGTTTTTCACCAATAAACCATTTGCAGAAATGAAAGTCTAACACAATATACAAACGGAAAATGAGGGTTAAGGATGTTAAAATTAAGACCGAAAATCTTTCGTAATAATAGGAAAAGCCTTACCTTAGTGCACTTTTTCAAAGCAAAAAGATTGAGTGTAATAAATTTAAGACTAAATGGTTGATCAAGACAGAATTATTAAGATTAACATTGAGGAGGAAATGAAATCGGCATACATTGATTATTCAATGTCTGTTATCGTATCTCGTGCGCTTCCTGATG
>DAMCDT010000053.1:0-15032 GCA_032058265.1 Tannerellaceae bacterium | reverse complement strand
GTTGTATCAAAAGAATATAACTCTGATTAATATTTTATATATCACCGATGAGAAACTATTTTCTGCTTATATTGCTTTTTTGTTGTTCTGCCTATGGTGGCGCACAAAAATTAAACCGTAATTATTCATTTCATCCACAGGAAGAGGGAAATGTCTATTTTATACATCCGCTAAAAGGTTATGAAAGTAAAAACAAAGGAGCAGTTAAGATGCTGGAATATGACATTACTTATTTATCAGGGAAAGATTCTGCGACATACACTTTCACTTATTTCTCTGAGAACGCTTTTAAAATAGATTCAGTAATTATATCAGATAATTCGGGTAAGTATACATTCACCGGTCCGGCAAATATGTATTATTTACAACCCAAAAGGAATATATGGCAACAACGTGCAGCTATAACAATTCCTTATGAAATCCTTGTTCAATTATACCAATCCTCCTTACCCTATAAAATATCTCTTGTAGGAAATAAAAATGTTGATTATGAAATTAAGCCTAAAACGTGGGAAAAACAATCCAAGATGGTAACAAAGGTATTTGAAATAATCAAATACAATAATTAAGCCTATAGAGAAAATAAACTATTCTTTTGGCATAACAAAAGCGGTATATACCTGAAGAAGTGCGGCTATGGAAAGACAAAGTATCCATTCATTCCTGTTCATAAACATAAATGATGATGATACAATCATTAAAAGACTTGCAATTACATTAAATATATGGAGTCTGCGACGGCGGAAATCCATATTTTTTGTTGGTAAAGTAAAATGACAAATGGCGATACCGGCGGCGCCTACTGCAAATAAATAAGGAGCAATATGAATATTTGTAAGAAATAAAACCGCTCCGGCAAGTACCAATAAAGCTGAGAAATTAAATATGAGTGTGCGCAATTGTGGGTTCATTTATTATCTTTTATAATAAAGACGTCTTCATTTGATCTCTTCATTAGGTATTCTTCACGGGCAAACCGTTCCAATCCTTCTTTGTTGGTGTTAAGGTCATGCAGTTTATTGCTGTTCACTTCAATAACTTCCTTGTACATCTCAATCTCTTTTTCAAGGCTACGGATCCTTTCGTCATATTTATAACGCATGTATAAATTACTGTCGCCGGCCGTAAAGGTAAGAGCTATGAATATAATAGTTACCAGCCAATAAGGATTTACCTTAGATATGTACTTTTTATAAAACTTTTTAACCCAGGACATGAAGCAATCTTTTCGCAAATATAAATGAATTATTTTGTATATCTTTGTATGAAGAAGAATAAAAAAGAGATCGAATGGACAATTATATTGTATCGGCAAGGAAATACAGACCCTCGACTTTCCGGAGTGTTGTCGGACAAAAATCACTAACTACTACTTTAAAGAATGCAATAGCCGCCAATAAATTAGCTCATGCTTATTTGTTTTGCGGACCTCGTGGTGTAGGGAAAACTTCCTGTGCCCGTATATTTGCCAAGACAATCAACTGCCTTAATCCGACGACAGATGGCGAAGCATGTAATGAATGTGAATCGTGCTCAGCTTTTAATGAACAACGATCTTATAATATTCATGAACTGGATGCAGCTTCGAATAACTCGGTCGATGATATCCGTTCACTCATTGAGCAGGTTCGTATACCTCCTGCTATAGGTAAATATAAGGTATTTATTATTGATGAGGTGCACATGTTGAGTTCTGCCGCATTCAATGCTTTTCTGAAAACATTGGAAGAACCGCCTCATCATGCGTTATTTATCCTGGCAACAACTGAAAAGCACAAAGTGCTGCCTACTATACTATCGCGTTGCCAGATATATGATTTCTCCCGAATTTCAATAGCCGATATGGTGGAACATCTGGAATATGTCGCTTCTTGTGAAGGAGTAACCGCAGAACCGGAAGCTTTGAATGTTATATCTCAGAAAGCTGATGGCGGTATGCGTGATGCTTTGTCCATATTCGACCAGGTTGTTAGTTTCTCTAACGGAAATATTACCTATCAGTCGGTTATTAATAATCTGAATGTACTTGATTACGAATACTATTTCCGCTTGACAGATGCCATGCTGGAAGGAAATGTACGTGCAGCAGTTTTGATACTTAATGAGATTTTAAGTAAAGGATTTGATGGACAGAATATTATTACCGGACTGGCTACGCATTTCAGGGATTTATTAGTTTGCAAAGATGAAGCTACACTCATCCTTTTTGAAGTAGGCGCTTCTATCCGTGAACGTTACAAGGAAACGGCTAAACGTTGCCCTGATCAGCTTTTATTTAAAGCGATTGAATTGGCAAACCAGTGTGATCTTAATTACCGGATGAGCCGCAATAAACGATTATTACTCGAATTGACCCTCATTCAATTATGTCAGTTAAGCCAACAGAGTCAGGACGACAGTAAAAAAAAACGCCTGATTGAACCTGTCGAAAGCTCAAAAGAACAAAATTCACCATCAAAAGCAATTGCTTCACAACGAATAGTTACCACATCAGTTCCTACGAACACAAGGATAACGGTGTCTCAATCAAATGGGAAAGAAGCCATAAAAAAGAAAACAGAGCAAGCTCCTGTTTCGACTTCTTTACATGCTATAACTAATAAGCAGGAAGATAAGAACAATAATCACGTCGAAGTTAATGCTGTAAAGGAATTAAACAATCCATTCACTCATGCGGAATTAATAAAGCATTGGGATGAGTATGCGCACTCATTGGAAGGGAATGCCTATCTTAAAGGACTTATGGTTAATTGTAAACCTGTTTTAAAGGAAAATGACAAGTTTGAAATAACGGTTCATAATCCGGGACAAAGGGATGAATTGATGAATGATAGTATCCGGCTACTCACATACTTGCGGGAACAATTAAAGAATGGACTTATACAAATGAGTGTTCGGATTAGTGAGGGTAACGAAAAGAAACTGGCTTATACATCATCGGAGAAATATAATCATCTATTGGAAATAAATCCACTATTAGCTAAATTAAAAGATGAATTTAATCTGACGTTGGATTGAAATTAAGTAGTTAGTAGTTGGTAGTTTCAAATGATACTTTCTACTAACTACCAACTACCAACTACCAATAAATTACATTTCTCTTATCCATATATTACGGAAACTAATTGGTTCACTTGGGTCACCATGACTTTGTAAAATGATTGGACCGGCACCATGTTTCTCTACTTTCGGGAAACCTATGTATTCTGTTGTACCTAAAATAGTTGTATTGTTTTGAAGTACTACTCCATTTTGAATAACTGTTACGCGAGGAGGAACCCGGTATGTTCCATCTTCTTTAAAAATAGGTGCTGAATAAATAATGTCATACACATTCCATTCTCCGGGTTTACGCATAGCGTTTACTAAAGGAGGAGTTTGTTTGTACACACTTCCTGTTTGTCCGTTCACGTAGGTTTCATTGTTATAGCAATCAAGGATTTGTATTTCGTATAATCCCTGCATGAATACACCACTGTTACCACGTCCCTGGCTTGTTCCGGTAATATTTGTCGGCACACACCATTCCAAATGTAATTGATAATTTTCAAATTTCTTTTTCGTTTGGATATCACCTGTCTTTTTATCAACAGTAAATACGCCGTCATGAACAGTCCATTGAGCCGGACCACCCTTTACGCTTTCCCAAGCAGATAAATCTTTTCCGTCGAATAAAACGATTGCGTCCGAAGGAGCGGTAATCGCAGCATTTGCATTTGAAACACCCGGAGTTACAATCTTAGGTTGAGGAGTCCAGTATTCCGACATTCCGGGAGTCATTTTTTCCGGTTGAGGATACTCTTTTTGTGCATTAGCACCTAAACAAATTGTACAGATAAAAGCCATAAGTACAGCTTTCATAATGAAATGATTTTTTTCCATGGTCTCAAGTAATTAAAAGTTTAAATAATTGTTTGAGGCAAATGTACCTATTTATTGTGACTGAACAATCGTTGTTCAGCTAATTTCTCGTACTTTGTCCCTTCCATACCATAATTACAATAAGGGTATATACTGATTCCTCCACGAGGAGTAAATATTCCGGTAACCTCAATATACTTAGGTTTCATTAGGTCTATCAGGTCTTTCATTATTATATTTACACAATCTTCGTGGAAAGCGCCATGATTCCGAAAACTAAACAGGTAAAGTTTTAGGCTTTTACTTTCTACCATTTTTTTATCCGGTATATAATCAATATATATAGTAGCAAAGTCCGGTTGTCCGGTAATAGGGCACAGGCTCGTAAACTCAGGGCAGTTAAACCGTACCCAATAATCATTATCAGGATGCTTATTGACAAAAGCCTCCAACACCTCAGGAGCATAATCCTGTTTATATACCGTTTTATTACCTAACTGTTTTAATTCCATGTTTTTTAATGATTGATGTTTAACGATTAATGATTCATGGGATCTGACTGAAGATTAATCATTAATCATTATTAAATATTTTTCCAAACCTTTTTTACGTAGTTTGCAGGCGGGGCATTCTCCGCAGCCATCTGCCGGGATGCCGTTGTAACAGGTTAAAGTTTGCGTACGAACTAAATCTAATACTCCTAATTCATCAGCCAGTTGCCAGACTTCCTTTTTATCTTTATACATTAATGGAGTATGAAGTATGAATTGTTCGTCCATAGCCAGGTTCAATGTAACATTCAAAGAACGGATAAATGTATCACGGCAATCAGGATAACCGCTGTAATCAGCTTCCGAAACACCTGTTACCAGATTATTAATGCCTTTACTTCTTGCCATAATTGCAGCAAAAGTCAGGAAGATCATATTACGTCCGGGAACAAATGTATTGGGATAATTATCATCAGGTTTATCCTGATCCATTTCAATGGAAGAGTCAGTAAGTGAATTGGGAGCTAACTGACCGATCAACGATACATCCAAAACATGGAATGGAACTTGCGCGTCTGAAGCAATTCGACGGGCAATATCAACTTCCAGTGAATGTTTCTGCCCGTACAAAAAACAAACAGTTTCAACTCTTTTAAAATGTTTTTTTGCCCAAAACAGGCATGTTGTCGAATCTTGTCCACCCGAAAAGCAGACTAAAGCAGCGTCATTTTTTTTCATTTTCTTGTTTTTAACGTGGTTAATCAAGCACACGGTTGCAAAGGTATAAATCTTTTATGTATGAAGTTTTAAAATGAAGAAGAATAAAAATATTGCACAAATTTATTCTTTGTGTGCAGTATTTAATAAAAGTATATATCTTTGCTGCTGTTTAATCAATTTTAAGGATATTCACGGATATTCTAAAATTAACTAATAATTATTTTATGAAGAAAATTATTGTATCAGCATGTTTAGCCATATTTCCTTTGTGCTATACTGCTGCAGAAGGTTATCAGGTAAATGCCCAAAGTACAAAACAATCAGGGATGGGACATGTGGGAGCAGCTCTTAAATTAGGAGCTGAAAGCATGCATTTCAACCCTGCCGGACTTGGATTTATGGATAAGACGATAGATTTATCCGCAGGAGTATCGGGTGTGTTTTCCAATGCGAGATTTACTAACAACGGATATGAACATGAAGCTGATAATAACCCTAGTACACCATTGTATTTATATGCGGGCTTTAAAATATATGATTTTATGTCAGCCGGCATCAGTGTCAATAATCCTTATGGAAGTGCGATGAACTGGGGAGTTAACTGGGCAGGTTCTTTCCTTGTACAAGATATTGCTTTAAAGGCATTTAGTATACAGCCAACATTAGCTTTTAAAATTGGAGACCGGTTAAGTCTGGGTGCCGGAATGATGATCATGTTTGGTGATTTCTCATTAAGCCGCGCATTAGTACCTGCGGGAGGTTTGGAAGGTCTTCGGGCAATAGGAGCTGTCAGTCCTGAATTAGGAGCAGCCATTACACCTACATTAGATAAATTTAAAGATATAGCCGCCGCTTCTGCAACATTGGAGGGGAATGCGGGCGTAAAGCTTGGCTATAATTTAGGAGCTATGTTTGATATTAATGAAAAACTTACTGTTGGGGTTTCATATCGTTCGAAAGTAATGATGAAAGTGGGAGAGGGACACGCTACAATGAACTATGCTAACGAGCTTGAACTGAATCAGCTGATCGCTTTAGTGAATCCTTATCTTCCCGATAAGGATAAAATAACTATTCCTCCACTGGATAAGGGTACTTTCGAAGCAGAACTTCCATTACCTTCAAATTTAAACGTAGGTATAAGCTATAAACCAATCGAACCCCTTATGCTCTCCGCCGAAATACAATTTGTAGGATGGGGCGCTTATGAAGAATTAAATGTACAATTCTCTCAGGAAGTACTGGAGGGTTATAGTATTAATGCCCGTAAAGAATATAAAAATAGCCGTATTTATCGTATAGGCGGACAATATGCGGCCACTAAACGCTTAGACCTGCGTTTAGGTTTTTATTTTGATGAATCTCCCGTAAAAAAGGATTTCCTGAATCCGGAAACTCCCAGTATGAATAAATTAGGGACAACGATAGGTGCAAGTTTCCGTCCGTTGGAACGATTGTCGGTTGATTTCTCATTTGCATACGTAACCGGCTTTGGTAGGGATGGCTCATACACTGATCAACTTAGTGAAGAAACTTTCGGTGGCCATTATAAGGTATATGCCTTTACTCCCGCTATCGGACTATCTTATTCTTTCTAAATATTTAATCCTATAAAAAGTTCGTTATTTATCTTTAATATAAACGGTAAAGTTTACCTGTTACCTGAACAAATTAGCTGATTTCCTGTTAGGTTAATATTCAGTGCTTCAATGAGCACGATTAATCAATAAGTCGAATTAAATAAACATTATAGTTATGGAAGATTACGGGAAACTAAGAAATCAGTTTCATGATGATTTAGGTAGCGTAGCTAAAGATATCGATAAGGCTGCCAAAGATCGTATTAAAGAAATAAAGCAGGAAGCCAAAGATGGAAAGAAATCTATCAAAGAGGAAATGAAAGACCTCAAAGATATAGTAGACGATGGATATAAGGAAACTAAAGAACAAATTAAAGAATCCGAATCTCCGGTGAAGAATGAACTGATTTCTGCCACAAAAGAAGAAGCGAAAGCTATCAAGAAAGATATTGAGGCAGATTATGAAATGACGAAAGATAAGATTGAAGCCGAAGCTGATAGGCGTATCGAAAGTATAAACGATATGCGGCAAGAGTCATAAATAATGGTTGCCAATAATTATGAATAGAGGGAAGTGGTTTATAACTGCTTCCCTCTTTGATTTTAATATATATTATTTTCGATCTTAATAGGCATCACTGATACTTTCCGTTTTAAGTTGTTTGTCGAATGAGGCTTTATCCAGTTTGGTTTTCACGTGAATCGTAACAGGTTCTCCGGGAAGAAGGTCGAAGTAATTATCAGAAAAGAAATTATCAATGCCATCAATACTTAAGAAAACACCCCGTGCAAAAACATCGCTTTTAACCGTTACATTAAATCCATCCGTTGCAGGGACAGAAGTTGTTTGAATCGTCGCTTTGGGGAAATCAATTTCTTTATAACGAGTAAGGAAATAATTGTTTGAAACGTCCGATCCTTGTTTGTTATTCTCTAAAAAACGGGCATTTACAACTACTTCATTAGTGTTCTTTCCTTTTAAAACTGTTTCCAACGGAGCGCTGAATTGTATTTTACTACTATTCGCCGGTAATGTAACGGAACTGTTCTTTTCGTAAATAACATTTCCTTTCAGGTCCATTACACGGATATGTAATTTACCTTTGACAGCTTTTAAATGATCCGAAACAACATACACATCAAGCTTCCCATCTTTAGCGAGCGGAGAAACCAGTATATTGGCAAAAGCTTTTTTAGCAAAGTAATGCTGCGCTTTCCACCTACCGTAATAATCACGGCTAGACCATGAGGCAACAGGCCAGCAATCATTATGTTGCCAGTATAACGATCCCATACAATAAGGCATATCACGGCGATGGGCTTCGATAGCCGTCTTAATAGCATCACCCTGTAATAATTGTCCCATATAAAGGAAATTCGGAAAGTCTTTTGGTTTACGGTATTCATTCAGAAGATACCATTCAATTAATCCATTCGCATGGCTACCTCCCCGTTGATGCGCCATCATCACTTCGGAAAAGATATCGTGATCGCGTTCTTCCGGCGCATATTTTAATACCGATTGATATTCAGGGAAGGACTGAAATCCATATTCTGAAAAGAACCGTGCCTTAATAACATTATAATTAGCTATAGAATCTTTTCCATGCCATACACCCCAATAGTGTCCGTCACCATTCGGATTCCAGTTCGGTTGACCAGATTCGGCCCTTGCATCCGGATCTCCGGCGTAAGGTGACGACGGCCAATAGAAAGCCATAGGATCATATTGTTGCACAACTTCGGGAAGAACGACATGGAAAACATCTTTATAATCTTTCCTCATTTCGTCTAAAACACCCAGACGTTTGTATTTTTGCATCCATCCCCAGTTAAACCATGCTGTATGGTTTTCGTTATTCCCGCACCAAATGGCAATACATGGATGATTCCTTATACGCTTTACATTATCGATAGCTTCCATACGGATATTATCGAGCATATCCGGTGTCATCGGATAAGTACTGCAGGCAAACATGAAGTCCTGCCAGACAAGGATACCGTATTTATCACATAAATCATAAAAGATATCTTCTTCATACGTACCGCCTCCCCAGATACGGAGCATATTCATATTGGCATTTACGGCATCCAGTATTGTCCGTTCGTAATCATCAGCGGTTACACGAGGAAGGAAGTTATCCTGGGGAATATAATTGGCTCCTTTTGCAAAAACAGGAACACCGTTCAACCGAAAATAGAAAGAAGTACCTGCCGTGTCTTTATCACGAATGACTTTAATTTCCCGCAACCCGATATTTTCCTGTTTACTGTCAGCAACATTTCCATCTATTGAAATGCTTGTGGTAAAAGGATATAGATGTGCTTCACCTAATCCGTTGCTCCACCATAACTTCGGGTTATTGATAACAAGGTCTGTTTCAATAATATTACAGCCCTTATTCACTTGCGCCTTCTTTTCCCATGTGTTTTTCAACCCGTCGGCTTTTATCGATACGGTCACTTCACCTGCTTTATCAGCGATGATTTCTGTACGTACTTTTACTTTAGCTTGTTTTTCTGTTATCTTTTCCTGTAAATATTGTACATTTTCAATACGAGCATCATTCCAGGCAACCAGATATACCGGACGCCATATTCCGCTTGTAACCAAACGCGGACCCCAATCCCATCCGTAATGGTAACCTGCCTTGCGGGCAAAAACACTTACTTTCCTATCGAAAACGCCTCCGTTTTCAGATTGATCGTTACCGGCTTCATTACGGTAAGGAAGAGCATTAAATTTCGGAATATCCTCTTTAATAGGTGAACGGAAATAGACACGTAATTCATTATCACCGTTTTTCAAGAATGGCTTTACATCTACTTCCCATTCACGGAACATATTATTTGCCTGTAAAATACATGAATCATTCAGGAAGACATCAGCATACGTATCCAATCCTTTGAAATCAAGTTCAATGTTCTCTTTATTAAATATATCAGGAGAGATATGGAGCGTAGTTTTATATTCCCAATCTTCCTTGTCTACCCATTGTACACCGCGTTCATTTAAGCGGAAAAACGGGTCTTCAATGATTTTATTATCCATCAAATCGGTGTGAACCACCCCGGGAACAGTTGCAGGATACCAGTTATTGCCCCGAACCTGCTTAAAAGTCCAGCCTTTATTTATTTCTTGTTTTACTACTTCACTGGCCATAGAAGAAATATTTATCAGAAGTATCATTACTACCAATAAGAACGGAATACGCGTTTTAAAGTTCATGTTTAAATACAATTAGAATTCGGGTGATAAAGATACAAAATATATTCTTCAAAGGCTTAGGGATTTGTTTTCAAAGCTCCAGGCTTTTATTTTCAAAGCCCTAAGCTTTTGTGTATAAAACCCTAAAGCTTTTTTATTATATCTTACACCTTTCACGATCCACTTAAAAACCTTTTCAGAAGCGGCTTTATGAGTGGAAGATCATCTTCCACACGAGCAAACTATCTATCACGTTATATATGTTGATTTGATTGAGAAACGTCCGGTTTTATTTGCTAACGTCCAACTATTTTTTGCTTGCCGGCTAATTTATCGGAAAGGTACAGTCATTAAATAATGTATCATGTACGTTGCATTTTTAATAATGTACATCAATTAAGTAAACGACAATGGCTAATTCCGTGTGGAAGCATATTTTTTGCGTGGAAGATCATCTTTCACTTGTATTTTGTTTAAATACAATGATTTATAGTAAAAAGTGTAAGGTGATAGATACTTCCTGAAAGACTATGTAAGGGGATAGGTATACCGGTTTAACAGGTTTAAAAAAAGACGGCAATCTTTGTTTCAAAACTATACGATCTTTTCGTCAAGGCATTGTGAAAACTTATTCAAAAGATCGTATAGTTTTGAAACAAAGATCATGAAGTTTTTTATAAAGACTCCATGTTTTTGGGATTGAACGGATTCTTTCCTTCCGGTGTGTATAAATGTTCTATACGTGGAGCATATAATTTCTCTACTTTGCCGCGGATTACTTTCAACGAACTATTTACCAAACCGTTTTGTTCCGTCCACGGTTCAGGAAGTATTGCAAACGTAGTCGGTACCCATCTTTCGGGGAACATGGAAGCCAAATCACCGCCTTTGCGGAAGCGGTTTATTTGTTTTTGTATGATCCGGATAGCTTCTTCTTTACCTTTATCTGTTGTCAGATCGAGTTGTTGTTGGGAAAGTTCTTTCCTCAACTTTTCTTTGTTCGGCACTAAAATAGCTACCGTGTACGGATTCTGATTATTGTATAATAACAACTGATCGATGGCAGGCGAATGTTCCATAAGGGCTTCTTCAATTCCTTCCGGACTGTACTTCTCTCCGTCGCTGCTGATTAACAGGCTTTTGAAGCGTCCGAGTACATAAAGTAAGCCGTCTTTCATGTAACCCATATCACCCGTGTACAACCAACCGTCTTTTATAGTTTCCGCGGTCGATACTGGGTTCTTCCAATAACCAGCCATAACGTTTTCACCACGGACAACGATTTCGCCTTTTTCTCCTTCCGGGAGTACATTACCGTCCATATCGCATATCTTCAGATCGAGTGGTTGTACCAAAATACCACTGCTTCCGAACAGATGCCTGCGGGGACCGTTGGTTGAAATGATAGGTGTAGCCTCGCTTAATCCATAACCCTGGTACATAGGCATTCCGATTGCATAGTAGAATTTTTGCAGGTCTTTATCCAATAGAGCGCCTCCTCCGATAAAGAAACGTAATTCGCCGCCGAAGTTTTGGTGTACCTTTTTGAATAAGATATTATTGAATAATACAACCAGCGGTTTTAACAAGATACGCCATCCTTTCCCCTGGTCATCTCCGCCTTCTCCATTATAAGCATAACCAACTTTAAGTGCGAAGTTGAATAGATTGACAATCGTTTTACCTTGTGCCTGTATGCCTTGCTCAATACTTTTCTTAAAGTTTTTGGCCAAGGCCGGTACGCTTAGTATAAGGTATGGCTTTACTTCTTTAATATTGACCGGTATATTCTTTAAAGTTTCAATACCTGTACGTCCTACCTGAACGGTTGCAACAGATGCCCCTTTATACATAAAAATATAGAAACCGACTACATGGGCAAAACAATGGTCGAGCGGCAGGATAATCAGTGTTCTCCAGTTTTCATCAATATCGACGCATGTTAATGCCTGCTCGATATTTGCCGTATAATTACGATGGGTAAGGATCACGCCTTTCGGATCGGCAGTTGTACCTGATGTATAAGTTATCGTTGCGTAATCATCGTTCTGAAGCGACTGTCCGATAGCATGGAAATCTTCCAAAGGAGTAGATGCAAGGTATTTTTTACCCATTTCTTTTACTTCACCGATATAAATTTCTTTTTCCTGGTATGAGGGTTGTTCGTCAATGATAATTACTTTTTCAACCAACGGAAGCTGGCCCATTATGGCGCGGATCTTTTTCAATTGATTGCCGGATACCATGATATATTTAACGTCGGCATGCTGGAGGCGGAATAACAGGTCGTTGGCTTCTTCCAGTTTAATTGAAAGCGGAACATTTGTTGCTCCTGCGTAAAACATGGCTAATTCTCCAATGATCCAGGCATTACGCCCTTCGCTCAATAAGGCCATGTTGTCTCCTTTTCGTACACCAAGAGCTACCAGTCCGGCACCTAACGTATATACCTGGCCTTTTACTTCCGTATAAGTAGTAGGTTCGAACTTATCAGTTGTTTTTTCCAGTAAAAAAGTATTGTTTGGATACTGTTTCACAGAACCTTCAAATAGGTCTACTAATGTCTTTTTCATGATACGTCCAATTGTGTTTTTATACTCATATTATATATTTCTTCCAATAAGGAACAAGCGGTTTCAATTGTTGGAACTTCCTTGATGGATACCAGCCTTTTGCCGTTTTGTTCACGGAGGTTACATCTCCGCGGATACTTCTGAACATAAGCCAGCAGCTTATCAAATGATTCACTTTGGTAATAGGGGCTTTCCGGATTAGATACTAAAACGACATTCATTTGTCCCCTTTTTAATACGACCCTTTCCATTCCCAGCTTCTTTGCCAAACGGCGTAAGCGTACGATCCGTATTAACTCCTTACCTTCTTTCGGTATCTTTCCGAAACGGTCTTTCAACCTGTCGGTGAAGGCTATGATATCGCGCTCTTCTTCCATTTTGTCTAATTCGCGATAGAGCGAAACACGTTCAGAATCGCTTGGTATATAGGTCGGGGGAAACATTAATTCCAGGTCACTTTCGATAAATGTTTCGCGGACATAATCTTCCCTTGTATTTTGTTTACCCATTTCATTCTCAACATATAAATCCGCGAACTCTTCCGTTTTTAATTCGTCAACAGCTTCTTCCAGAATCTTTTGATATGTTTCATATCCCAGGTCGGCAATAAATCCGCTTTGCTCAGCGCCTAATAAATTACCCGCGCCACGGATATCGAGGTCTTGCATGGCAATATGTATACCACTACCTAATTCAGAGAAGTTTTCAATAGCCTGTAATCTTCTTCTCGCTTCCTGGCTAAGTGTGGAAAGAGGGGGCGAAAGCAAATAACAGAATGCTTTCCGGTTACTTCTGCCGACGCGTCCGCGTAACTGGTGAAGATCGGAAAGTCCGAATTGTTGCGCATTATTTATAATGATGGTATTAGCATTAGGAACATCGATACCATTCTCGACAATACTGGTAGCTATTAATACGTCGTATTCATAATTAATGAAGTCAAGGAGTATCTTTTCCAGTTTATCGGATTCCATTTGTCCGTGACCAACACATACACGTGCGTCGGGAACTTCACGTTTGATCAGTTCTTCTATCTCGTGGATATTCTGTATCCTGTTATTAATAAAGAAAACCTGTCCGTTGCGGCTCATTTCAAAATTAATAGCTTCGCGGATAATATCAGGATTGAAACGTTCGACTTCTGTTTGTACAGGATAGCGATTGGGTGGGGGAGTATTGATATTACTCAAATCACGTGCTCCCATTAATGAGAATTGAAGTGTCCGGGGTATAGGTGTAGCCGTCATAGTTAAAGTATCTACATTAACTTTCATCTGACGTAATTTTTCTTTGACGGATACTCCGAATTTTTGTTCTTCATCAATAATTAATAAACCGAGGTCTTTAAACTGGACATCTTTACTCACAATCCGGTGAGTACCTATCAATATATCTACTTTTCCCTCTTTTACCCTGTTTAAAGTATCTTTGATCTGTGCCGAAGTACGTGCGCGGCTGATATAATCAATCGTACATGGGAAGTTCTTTAACCGTTCGGAAAACGTTTGGTAATGCTGAAAGGCAAGAACGGTTGTCGGTACCAGAACAGCTACTTGTTTATTATCCGATACTGCTTTAAAGGCTGAACGAATTGCCACTTCCGTTTTACCGAAGCCAACATCGCCACAAATCAACCTGTCCATCGGAAGAGCGCTTTCCATATCATGTTTAACATCTGTAGTCGCTTTAACCTGGTCGGGAGTATCTTCATAAATGAAACTGGCCTCCAGTTCGTGTTGCATAAATGTATCAGGACTGTAACTGAAACCTTTTTCTTCCTTACGTTTTGAGTAGAGAATAATCAAATCGCGGGCAATGTCTTTGACCTTTTTCTTGGTCTTTTCTTTCATTTTCTCCCACGCGCCTGTTCCTAATTTGCTTAGTTTCGGTGGTTCCCCGCTCTCTTTTCCTTTGTATTTGGATAATTTGTGAAGCGAATGGATACTTACAAATATAACATCATTGTTTTTATAGATTAACTTAACCGCCTCCTGCATTTTACCGTTCACTTCCGTGCGGACAAGTCCTCCGAATTGTCCTACCCCGTGATCGATATGTACGACATAATCACCGTTGGTGAATTGGTTGAGTTCCTTTAAAGAAAGCGTTAATTTTCCACTACGGGCTTTGTCACTCTTCAGGTTGAACTTATGGAAACGATCGAAGAGCTGATGATCCGTGAATAAACATACCTTCAATGTATCATCCGCGAATCCTTCATGTATTGTTTTATTAACAGCCGTGAAAGGGATATCGTCGTTCCGGTCTTCAAAGATCGTACGTATACGGGTAGCTTGCTTTTCTACATCACTTAAGATATAAAGGCTAAATCCATTTTCCAGGTATTTATGAAAGGACTCACTTACCAGGTCGAAATTCTTATGGTATATCGGTTGGATCTCTGTTTGAAATGTAATAGTAGCATCTGCTACACCTGTCGGACGATTTCCGAAATTAATACGCCGGAAGCTTAATGCAGAACGCAAAAAGTCTTCACCGCTAATTAATTTACTACGCATTTGGTCTGCATCTTTAAAGGATTCTTCGTCCCCGATAACAGGTTCATCGTTATAAATACTATCGATACGCTCCTTACACC
>DAMCDT010000052.1:0-15263 GCA_032058265.1 Tannerellaceae bacterium | reverse complement strand
TAAAACAAATGCCAGAAATACAGCCTGAAGCCCTAAAGAGCTTTCCCCACAAATAACAACCTCTTCGTTTACATGAAAGGAACCGGAACGATCAGTGACTTCAATGATTTTGTCTTTACTGTCTGCTGCCGTACACATCGACTTGGCATGACATCCCGCACAAGCCGATTGCTGTACTATCTTCACAAAGACAGAGTTACCATTAATACCTTCAATAATACCGTTATGATTAATTGTATCTTTCATGTTTGTAATCTCGACATTGCAAAACAAGGGCAAAAGTAAATATTATTTGGAAATTATGTCACGATTTCTCAATAATATTTAGGTACCAATTATAATTATCTTACCATTTGCTATGATTTTGCTATTAATGCATGAGTATAAGCATTTAAGGTAAGCTCAATTTAGTTGAATGATGCACGTTGTTTTTAAACTTATCCGCATAATATTTAGATATTATGCAGGCCATTTTTCAATAGAATCCTTTATAAAACTTACCATTTATAATTAAACCCGAAACTTAACAGTTCGTTCAACTGGAAATAGCTGTCGAAATCCTCCGTTTTCGTAACTGAATCGTCAAAACGAAGATGCGCGTATATACGAGTTGAGAAATGACGTGTGATGGCTAATATCAACGTGTTTTCAAATTCAGCGATTACCTGGTCGTATGTAGTAAAATAATAGAAACGTGATTGCCAGCTAATATTTCTGCTGAAGTTCATTGTCATATCAGTCCGTATGGTAGAACCAAATCGGCTCAATGTATTCTCGAAAGGATTTTCATTCTCTGCCGGATTTTCTTTCTTTTTGAAACCATGTCTTCCTAAATCCATTTTCAGACCCTTGTCAAAACTATATAAATATGTATAGGATGCCGGAGCCAGATTGACGCTGAGTTTTATGTTTTTATGTTTTTTCTCATATTGCTTTTCAAGGTCGTATTTCATACCTATACCCAGGCTAATGGTAATAGGAGATAGCAAAGCAGCATTCCTGATTTGTGAATTTTCCTGGTAGTTGGTGAATAACTGCGTTTTAAACTCAGCATCAAAAGTATAATACCATTTATTAAATGCCTGATAACCTATATTACTATGAAGGCGAAAGACGTCTTCACCCACATTATATTTGTGTATTGTATCTTTCGAGGCATTATAAAAACTCACTTTCACCTCCATCTCATTGGTAAGTTTAACTTTATCCCTGTTGTAATCGTACTTTATATAATGTTTAGTAAATAAATTCATATTACTGCTTCCCCCTTTGTGCCAGTTAGGAGAAATATAGTTTTGTGAGAATTGAATGGCACTTTCAAAGGCGGATGTCCAGTATTGCCTGTCAGGAATGAATTTAGCAGGAGCTCCGATATCATCAAAGTTTACATCAGATGTTATATCAAGGCGAATTTTTTCTAATTTGGGTTTTTGCAATACATCCGTAGTTATAATATCTTCAGGCATATCTCTTTCTGAGTAACGGAATGCAGTCGGATGATTCTTTTCAAGATATGCCATTGTCATATCGTTGATCTTTTTCTTTAGCAGGTAATCACTGAATATAGTAGTATCCGGTTGATAAAAAGAATCATACGGACTTTTTTCTTTAAGGAAATCAAGATCATACAGCACCAGGTCATCGGGGAGGACATTTCCCCTGAAGACCGGAGGTAAGAAGATGGGGTTTACAATTATCGTATCCCGGAATGTAACGTATTCATCAAAATAGGTGGAAGGGTCTTTGGTTTTACGTGCCCAGAAAAGCGCTTCTCTGGATAATGTAGTTTCATCTTTTTGCAATGTGCGGCGTAAGTGAGCGCCCGGACGTCTGGGAACACTATATGTCCTGTTTTGTTTTTCGAATTGTTTTTGAAGATCATTGATATTGTCAAGGCTTGACTCATCTAAATCGAAAGAAGGGATTGTATCAATAGCTGCTATACTTTCCTGCGCTCTTTCGAGCATAGTACGTTGGGCTTTAGAAGGTGCGGCAACTAATAACAGAAGGAAAACAATATATAAACAACCCCTTTTCAACATCATAACGCCTAAAGTTTAACGATAGTTTTATATACACGGGGCAAAATTAGCTAAAAAGAACAATACCAACCAATCTTTCTTGTTATAAACAATTATCATTAAATAAAAATATAGAAACTGTTTTATAAATTTAATCTATTCGGCTATCAAGATTATCTGTTTGAAGGGATTATACCATGCTATATATTTGCAATGTCAAAATATCGGAAACATAACTTGAAAATATAATATAACCCTTTCCGACTAACCAATTTTTTATTAGGCTGAGAATTATCTTGGCCTTTTTTCTTTTATTTCAATGTAGTAGAACTGATATGCCTGAAAGAAAAGAGATGCATTATCTTTTATGATATAAGAAATAACTACTTTTATACCCGTTTATAAGACAAGAAGTATATAAAGATGGAGAAAAGTATTGTATTCCCGGCCGAATGGTATCCTCAAAGTGCGGTTCAACTTACATGGCCACACGAAGATACGGACTGGGTTACATTGTTGGATGAAGTAATACCCTGTTATGTTTCGATTGCGAAGGAAATAATTAAGAGGGAGAAGTTATTGATCGTTTGCCATGATATGGAAGAAGTCTGTTCCCAATTAGGGGATGTGGATTTTAACAAGATAATCTTCCGCGAAATGGATACAAATGATACCTGGGCACGTGATCACGGAGGCATCTCCGTATTCGATCAGGGAATACCCACAGTTTATGATTTTGTTTTCAACGGTTGGGGAATGAAATATCCTGCGAATCACGATAATCTGATTACCCGTATGCTTTCTCACATGGATACTTTTGCTGAAGATGTAATCGTATCAAATATGCAACCGTTTGTATTGGAAGGTGGAAGTCTGGAAACAGATGGCAAAGGAACACTACTGACCACAGTAGAATGCCTGGCATCCCTGAACAGAAACGAGTACTTAGGAAAAGAACAATTAGAGTATCATCTGAAAGAAATGTTCGGGCTGGATCGGATACTATGGCTGGAAAACGGATATCTGGTTGGCGATGATACAGATAGTCACATCGATACATTAGCACGTTTTTGTAATGAAGAAACGATTGCTTATGTGCAATGCACTGATGAGTCTGACGAACATTATGAAGAATTAAAAGCAATGGAGGAAGAACTTCAGGCGTTCAGGCAAACCAACGGAGAGCCTTATCACTTAATCCCATTACCAATGGCTGACGAAGTAGAGTGGGAAGGAGAACGACTTCCTGCTACATACGCCAATTTCTTAATCATAAACGGTGCAGTTTTAGTGCCTTATTATAATTCACCTAAAGACGAAATGGCCAAGCAAGCCTTACAACAAGTCTTCCCCGACCGTGAAATAGTAGGAATAAACTGTTTACCATTAATTAAACAACATGGTTCCCTTCACTGCGTAACCATGCAATACCCGAAAGGATTTGTATAATAATTGAGAATTGAAAATTGAAAATGGAAAATTATTCTCTGTATTCTTCATTTTCAATTTTCAATTTTCAATTTTCAATTTAAAAAAATGAAACTAGGTTTAATTCAACAAGCAAATAGTAGCGATAGGAACGCGAATATTGAAAAACTCAAAAGAAATATTACTTTGTGTGCCGGACATGGTGCTGAGTTAGTTGTATTACAGGAATTACACAATGGACTTTATTTTTGTCAGACGGAAGATACTTCTATATTTGATCAGGCTGAAACTATTCCAGGGCCGTCAACAGAACTGTTTGGTAGTTTGGCGAAGAAGTTAGGAATTGTGCTGGTTCTTTCCCTTTTTGAGAAACGGGCTCCCGGCTTATATCATAATACGGCTGTGGTTATTGAAAAAGATGGTACAATTGCAGGGAAGTACCGCAAAATGCATATTCCCGATGATCCTGCTTATTATGAAAAGTTCTATTTCACACCCGGAGACTTAGGTTTTGAGCCTATCCAAACATCCGTCGGTAAATTAGGTGTTTTAGTTTGTTGGGATCAATGGTATCCGGAAGCAGCTCGCTTAATGGCAATGCGTGGAGCGGAACTATTGATTTATCCTACCGCTATCGGTTGGGAAAGTAATGATAGCGAAGACGAAAAGTCACGACAGTTAAATTCCTGGATAACTATACAGAGGGGACATGCCGTTGCGAATGGATTGCCTGTTGTTACAGTAAACCGTGTTGGACATGAACCTGATCCTTCCGGACAAACAAACGGTATTCAATTCTGGGGAAACAGTTTTGTTTCTGGTCCGCAGGGAGAACTTCTTACGGAGTTATCTAATGAAAAAGAAGAATTAAAAGTAATTGAAATCGACAAATCAAGGACTGAAAATGTACGTCGTTGGTGGCCTTTCCTACGTGACCGCCGCATTGATGCATACGAAGGATTAGATAAACGTTTTCTGGATTGATATGAGTTATTATGATGTAATTTTATTACTATAACACTCCACTGAATAAATATCTTTTTGATATCGTACTGGTTGATTCTTTGTCTTTTTTTAATAAATACAAATATTTCGGTAACTTCTATTTTTGACGAAAGCACTCTTCCAGCCAAAGAATAATAGCCTAAAACTAAAAATATGGCATACTTTTAGTCAATTTATTGTGATAAAATAGTAAAAAGGTAGTGAACTTTTGTTCGAAAGTTCACTACCTTTTTACTTAAAGCCCGTTACCTTTTTCTTGAAAACTCCCTTGTTTTGTTTTTTAGACTTATGGAAGAAGGAAAAAATAGCCATAAAATGAATTTTCAACCGCTAATTGTTATTAAAAAGCCATCCATTTATATCTAGTAAAAAGTATCATTAATCTTTATAATCCTTGCTTTTTGTTGTTAATTTTTATGTTTCTCCCCTTTAGAGAAGACTAAGAGGGGTGGGTTTACTGTCCTTTTGTATTCCCCAACTATCAAATCCAGACATTATTTATAAATGGAATAGTATTTCTATCTGAATAGACGTTTTTAAGGATAGGTAAAATATCAAATTGTCAAAATATCAAAAAGACAGTTGAACTTACTCATTTTCTTTCGGTAATTTCAATACAAATCGAATAAGCGCTACATATACCTTTCCATATTTTTCCAGTTTTACATCTCCTACACCCCTTATATCTGCAAAAGCTTCTAAAGTAACAGGTTTTTTGTACACCATATCCTGTAATGCTGCGTCCGAAAAGATAATATAAGACGGCATTCCTTCCTGTTGGGCAATTTGTTTGCGAAGCTGACGAAGAGAATCCATCAAAGCTTCGTCTAATGGAGCTGTTTCTGTTATTCGAATGGTCTGTGATTTTGAAGCTTTTTTCTTTTCCCTTTTCTCTTTTACTTTAGGAGTTATTTCTTCCGGTTCACGATAAGTGGTTAATAAGGCCTGAGTTTCTCCATATAGTACTTTACGGCCTAAAGCAGTTACTTTAAGCGTTTGGCCATTCAGATAATCAATTTCAATAAAACCCAATTGCAACATTTGATATATATACTCTTTCCATATTTTATAGGGAAGGTCGCGTCCGGCGCCATAGGTCTTTAGTTTATGATATCCTAATTGTAATAACTCCTGACGTGCGGAAGCCCGTAATACATCGATCAGCATTTGTATTCCAATCCGTTCATCTGTCCTTATGATAGCACTTAAAGCCTTTTGAACTAATACACTGCCATCAAAACGCTGTGGAGGGTTTAAACATACATCACAATTACCGCAATCTTTATCTGCTTCTTCGTTAAAATAATTCAATAATATGCGTCGCCGGCAAATATCCGTTTCGCAATAACGTTGCATCCGGTTGAGCTTTTCCATATTAATATCTGTTTGCCCGCTATCATCGGCGAAACGGCGTAACAGGACAAGATCACCTAAAGAATAGAATAGTAAGGTATCGCTATTCAACCCATCCCTTCCAGCACGTCCGATTTCCTGGTAGTAATTCTCAATACTACCGGGCATATTGTAATGGATTACCCAACGGATATTACTTTTATCAATACCCATTCCAAAAGCAATAGTCGCGCAAACTACATCAACCTTATCATTAATAAAATCGTTTTGTGCTTTTTCCCGTTTAACAGGAGTTAAACCTGCATGATAGGCCACCGCTTTTATATTGTAATTGGTCGTCAGGGTTTCGGCAATATCTTCCGTATCACTTCGTTTCATGCAGTAAATAATACCGCTTTGATCTTTGTGATTTCTTATAAAATGAATAATAGACGCTATCTTTTCTTTTTTTCCTAGTCCCCGTCTAACGGTAAGGGATAAATTCGGACGATCAAAAGACGAGATGAATATTTGCGGTTCATGTAGCCGTAATTGCTCGACGATATCATTTCTTGTTATCTTATCTGCCGTTGCTGTTAACGCAATGATCGGAACTTGAGGAAACCGTTCTTTTAAAATGGATAAACGTGTATATTCCGGTCGGAAATCATGTCCCCATTGAGATATACAATGAGCTTCGTCAATAGCAATAAGTGAAATATCCAGACGGGGAAGGAACCAATCGAGTTCGCCAAGCAAACCTTCAGGAGAAATATACAGTAGTTTTATTTTACCTTGTATGCAAAGCTGTTTAATCCGTTGTTTCTCTTCTTCAGGCATCATACTGTTTAATGCGGCAGCGGGTATGCCGTTTACAATAAGTCCTTCTACCTGATCTTTCATAAGTGCAATCAATGGCGATATAATAAGAGCAGTGCCCGGTAAATAAATGGCAGGCAACTGGAAACAGATGGATTTACCTCCACCGGTAGGCATTAGCACTAATGAGTCTTTCTTTTCGATAGTACGTTTTACGATCTCTTCTTGTTGAGGTCTGAATGAACTATATCCGAAAAACTTTTTAAGTAATTGTAATAATTCTTGCATAGACTTTTACAAAAGTAACGTGTTTTCGTAATAAATCAAACGGCTTTACTTATTTTGAATTGATAATTTTATACTTTTGTATGCTTTGTGAGATACTACAATAAAACCCGTACTTTTATGAATGTGAATGAGAAGGTGGAAAAGAGTTTTTTCCGGAAGCATTGGATGTTGATCGCCTTATTATTTTTGTTTTTCCTGCCCTTTGTTTTAATCTATATCGGTCAAATAACAAATTTCTATATATCGGAATTATACTTATTCGGTTTACCTGACCTCAAAAGTTTTTATTTAGTTTGGACAGCGGTTTTTCTTGTTCTCGCAGTTATCTATCTTATATTGTTAACCAAACGGAAAATAGCAGGGCAACAGGAACTTATTATTCAAAAAAAGGAACAATACAAATTGGATGATATTACGCAACAAAATAACCGTTTTAGTAAAGGTGTGGAATTGTTAGGAAGTGAAAAAGAATCTGCAAGAATCGGTGGAGCACATGATCTTTTCTTCTTAGTTAGGGAATCACCTGAGAAGTTTAATAAATCCGTTTTTGATGTCTTATGTTATCATATCCGGACCATAACGAATACGCAGGAGTATAAGGATAATTATATTCATTGGCCTTCGAATGAAATTCCTACAATATTGAATTTATTATTCAAGAAAGATAAAGACGCTTTCTTCCAGGGAAATCAAGCTGAATTACAACATGCTTATCTGGCAGGAGTAAACCTTGAAGATGCTGATCTTGAAAAAGCGAATATGCCTGGGGTTGATCTTGAAAAAGCTAGTATCGGAAGAATTAACTTAGCAAAAGCAAATCTGAGTCATGCTAATCTTACGAATATCTACATTATTGATGCCGTTTTAAATGGAGTTAATCTGGAAAAATCGATCTTAATATCAGCAGAAATTAAAAAATCATCTCTGAAAAATGCTGTGCTAAAGGGCTCAAATCTGGAAAATGCCATTATAAATGATATAAACTTGGAGTCAGCAAACCTCGATGATATCAATCTTTCTTCAGCAAAGCTAAAAGATATACATTTAGAAAAAGGGAGTTTACATAATTCTAATTTAGATAAAGCTTATTTAGATGATATCAGTTTAAATGGTTCTTTATTAAATGGTACAAACCTTAATAATGCGAATTTGATTAACTGCCGGTTTGAGAATACTACTATTGTGAATTCATCTTTAAAATTTTCGAATCTGGCAGCCACAAATTTTACCAATGCACATTTGGAAAAATCAACTTTCGAAGATACTTTACTTGAAAAATCAATCTTCAAGGGTTGTACTTTTAGTGATATTAATTTTGAAAGATCGAATTTGAAAGAAACGGATTTAAATGAAACTGTTTTCCAAGATGTTAATTTACATGATGCACAATTGGAAAAAGCTCATATAAATAAAGCCAAATGGACAAATGTTAATTTGGATAAGGCTAATCTTTCACATGCTCAGTTGAATGGCACTTCATTGATAGGGTCAAACATGCAGAAAGCTATTTTGTTTGGAGCTGTATTCAATGATGCAGTCTTATCTGAAATAAACCTGGAAAACGCAGACCTGGAAAATGCTTCTTTTGTAAAAGCTAATTTGACAGGATGTAAACTTTTCAGGGCAAATCTTGGAAATGCTCATTTAAGTCATGCTATTCTTTCAGAGGCATCTCTAAATAATGCTATGTTGCACAATGCATGTTTTGAGCATGCGATATTAAAGAAAACTATACTGACAGATGCAAGGTTAGAAGGCGCGATATTGGTTAAAAGCAATATGGAAAAAGCTTCACTTGAAAGAGCGAATTTATCTAAGGCGGATTTGTCTCATGCTAATTTAACTTATGCAGATCTTCGGGAAGTTAATTTAAGTGATGCCGATTTAAGCAGTGCTAATTTAAATGGGGCTAATCTTGAAAATGCTGTATTGAACAGAACCAAATTAAATGGAACAGTTCTAACAGCTACCAATTTAGCCCATACAAATTTGAATGGAGCCAATTTAAGAGGCGCGGATTTGAATAAAGCTGTATTGTATGGTTCCGAATTAGAGATGACGATATTGGATGGTGCGGATATGAAAGAAGTTAACCTGGAAAATGCCAATTTGAAAGGAGCCAAATTAAATGGAGCCAATCTGGAAGGTTCTAAACTGGATAATGCTAATATGGAAGAGGCATACCTGGAGAAAACCCGTATTGAAAGAGCTTCCATGAAAGGTGTTCGATTAACAAAAACGAATATGGAAGAAGCTGTCTTTGCCGAGTCGAATATGGAGAGAGCGAATCTTGAAAATGCTCTGATGATTAAAGCCAATCTAAAACTAGTCAACTTGAAATATGCGAATTTAAGGGGCACACGGTTAGAGAGGGCGGTTTTATCCGAAGCTAACTTGAAAGAAGTAAATATGGAGTTTGCCAATTTAAATGGTGCGAACCTCGAAAAATCAAAACTCGGTAAAGCGAATATAACGAACGCTTTAATGGAAAAAGTAAATTTAAGCGGTGTTAATCTGGAAGAAACTAACTTAACAAAATCAAATCTGGACAGAGCTATCCTATTTGAAGCTAATATGGAAAGATCGATATTTGTAGAAGCAAATCTGGAAAAGGCGATCCTTGAAAAAGCAATTTTATCTGAAGCTAATATGTATGGTGCCAATTTATTTGATGCCAATCTTAACAGCGCATTAATGAATAAGACAAACTTTGAAAGAGCTAACCTGAAAGAGGCTTCTATGGAAAGAACAAATTTGGTGGAAGCGATATTGGTTGGAGCTTGTTTGGAATGGGCTAATTTAGTTTGGGCTAATCTTGAAAGAGCTAATTTGTATAAAGCAAGTATGAGTGGCATAAACCTCAATGGTGCCAATCTGAATTATGTTAACTTGTCCGGTGCGGTTTTAACCGGTTCTACTATAGTAGGGGCAACTATGGTTAGCGTAGATTTATCTGATGCCAATTTAGAGAAAGTTAATCTTAAAGGTGTCAATTTGAAAGGTGCGAACCTCCAGGGAGCTAATCTCGAAAATGCCAATTTGGAAAATGCTAATCTTGAAAATGCGCGTTTGGAAAATACGAACCTTAGGAATGTGAATCTAAAAAATGCCAATGTGAAAGGAACAATCTTAGGCTAATGAAGATAAAAGACAATTTCAAGAGATTAATGGTGTTACTGTTGATAACACTTATTGCTTGTATTGCCTTATATTGGTTGCCTGATTCTTTATTAGGACAAAAGATAAAAAAAGTAGATTTACTTTCCGATATCCGTATTCAACCTACCAGCATATCATTAGATTCCTTACGCGCCCAATTGGAAAATGATTTTATTATTGAAATAGATTCAACTTACTTAATAGATTCGCTTACACAGTCAGGAATACCTGATGCCAGAACGATCGCCGTGAATGATTCCCTGAAAAGAGTCATTAATGGTATAAAGAATGCTGATCCTGCAGGTATGAGTATTGAAGATTATTCCAACGGACATACAGGGTTGAAGCGTTTCTTTACTGCTTTGAATAACCGGGAGCAACTGGATCGCCCTGTACGTATTGCATTCATGGGCGATTCGTTCATAGAAGGTGATATTGTTGTTGCTGATTTCCGTAATGAAATGCAGAAACAGTTCGGAGGAAGAGGAGTGGGGTTTGTGCCGATAACCTCGATAGCTTCTCAATTTCGACCGACAATTAATCAGAAGGCAGAAGGATGGAAAACCTACTCACTAATAAATAATAAGAACATAAAATATAGTTTATCAGGCCAACTTTTTGAAGCAAAGTCTGATAAAGCCACACTTTCTTTTGAGACAGCTAAACTCTATAACAGGCTTAAACAGGTATCTTCATTGAAGTTTCTCTATGAAAAAAATGAACATACTTCCATGCAGCTATCCTATAATGGGTCTGCCGATACCATTACATATTCATTACCTGCAACCGAAACTATTACACAATATATATTGAATGATACCATTAATGAAGCACATTTTTCTTTTGTCAATGCAAAAGGTTTCCAAGCCTTAGGGATTGCATTAGAGGATAATAGGGGTATTATTGTTGATAATTATTCATTGCGCGGGAATTCCGGTTTGTTATTAGAGCATTTCGACCCTGATTATTGCAAGTCTTTTTCCAATATACGCCCGTATGACCTGATTATTTTGCAATACGGTTTGAATGCCATTGATGAAAGTATGCTGGAATATGGTTGGTATCGTGTCCGTATGATTGAAGTAATTGAACATCTTAAACGTTGTTTTCCGGACACAGATATCTTATTGTTAAGCATCTCGGACAGGGCTAACCAATATAATGGAGAGTTTAGTACAATGCCGGCCGTCTTAGCCTTTTTACATACACAAAGGCAGGTAGCCAGAGCAGCAAAAATACCGTTTTGGAATATGTTCGGAGCTATGGGAGGTGAAAATAGTATTGTTACCTATGTAGATAAAGGATGGGCGAGTAAAGATTATACTCACATGAGTTTCAGGGGAGGAAGAGAAATAGCTAAGAAATTGATGAATGTATTAATGGAAGAGAAGGAGCATTATAATGAGGCTGAATAATTTAGTCATAAAGAGATATCTCATTATATTATTGATGATTGCAGCTCAATTATCGATAGGAATGCATACGTCTGCGAAAGAAAACGACTCATTCCGAACAATTCTTTCCGATACTGTCCAAACGAAACTGTCATTTGTTATTGATTCACTGTGTATTGTATCTGATCCGGAACATATACTGGATACCTTCTTTTCTGAATTGGATCAGCTTTCAATGGGTAAAGACACGGTTATTTCGATAATACATCTGGGAGATTCCCATATTCAGGCTGGCTTTTTATCAGGAAGGATCATGAGGCTGATGCAACAACAGTACGGAAATGCAGGACGTGGTTGGATTGCACCGTTTAAGATCAGCAAGACTAATGAACCGGATGATTATTTCATCAATTCATTAGTAAAAGATTGGACAACCGGTCGTTCTACCCAACATGTGCCTAAAACTCCGATAGGTCCCGGAGGTATTGGAATACACACAGTTTCGCCGTTTGTCAATTTCGATATAATTATCGCGCCAAATAATGGGGCCGGATATGAATTCAATCAGGCTGTTCTATATCGGGGAAAAGAATCGATGCCAATGCTTCCGTCTGGTATTTCTAAGGACTTTGTCGATGTGTATGACGGAATACCGACTTATTCCAATCTGATAACTGATACATTTCGTGTGAGTTATCAGACAGATAGTTTGCAGTTGCAAAGTACACGGCGAAAAGAAGGCACTGATCTGCTTATACCTGCTGAAGAATTCGATAATTTATATTACGGTTTTAACCTGACAAATGGTTCTTCCGGTATATTGTATCATTCAATTGGATTGAATGGAGCCATGTTCGTTAATTATACTGATGATAATTTTGTAAGCCAATTGTCATTGCTTCAACCTTCTTTATTGGTAATTTCATTGGGGACAAATGAAAGTTTCGGCAGGAATTTTACCATCGGGGAATTTACCGGACAGGTTGAATCTTTTTTATCTCTTGTGAGAAAGCATCTACCGAATACTGCTATTTTGCTGACCACTCCTCCTGAATGTTATAAAAGAGTATGGGTAAACAAAAAACGTACTTACGTAAGAAACCAGAATACAGAACTTGTTGCCAGGGCATTACGTAATGTAGCTAAACAAAAAGGATTGGCCTGTTGGGATCTGTATGAGGCAACAGGAGGAAAGAATTCATCTAAAAATTGGTTTGACGGAAAATGGATGGGACGAGACCGCATCCACTTCAACAAAGATGGATATAAAGAACAGGGAACTTTATTTTTAAAAGCACTGATGAATCTCAAAATCAAAAGAGAAGAAAATAACAACAATTTATGAGATGACAAACCTACTACTTAATATCGATTTAGGAAGTTTCTTTTCAAACCTTTCATTTGAAAAGTTAGGCGATCTCTTTGTATATCATCGGGAAGCTCCTATATTATTTAGTAGTGGAATGTTCTTATTCCTGTTTATTGGTTTCCTGATCATTTACATGTCTCTCAGGAAACATTTGTTAGCACGGATCATTTATGTCACTCTCTTTTCCCTTTATTTCTACTATAAAAGTAGCGGTATCTGGTTCATTTTGCTGCTTGTTACGGCCACTTCCGATTTCTTTATAGGCAGGAAATTATCTCTTACCGTTTCTACAACTGTCCGTAAATGGTTGGTCGTTTTAAGCTTGTGTATTAATCTCGGGATGTTGTGCTATTTCAAGTATTTTAATTTCCTAATGACTTTATTTGCTAATCTTGGACATGAAATAGGTTACCTTACAGGAAACGCTTCATTGCAGAATATTACGTATGAGCCTCTGGATATATTTCTTCCGGTTGGTATATCTTTTTTTACATTTCAGTCGTTAAGCTACGTGATCGATATTTATCGTCGGAAGATTAATCCGGTTTACCGATGGATTGATTATGTGTTTTACGTTTCTTTCTTTCCTCAATTAGTAGCAGGGCCGATTGTACGTGCGCGGGATTTTATACCTCAAATATATAAAGAACCAACTGTTACACATGAGCAATTCGGAGAAGGTTTCTTTCTGATCCTCTGCGGACTATTCAAAAAGGCGGTTATTTCCGATTACATTAGTTTGAATTTTGTCGATCGTATATTTGATGCCCCATTATTATATACGGGAGTGGAGAACTTATTGGGTATTTATGGTTATGCCCTTCAGATATATTGTGATTTTTCTGGTTATTCGGATATGGCTATTGGCATAGCCTTGCTTTTGGGTTTCCGTTTCAATATTAATTTTGATTCACCTTATCAATCAGCTACTATCACAGAGTTTTGGAGACGCTGGCATATCTCTTTATCTTCTTGGTTAAAAGATTATCTTTATATTTCTCTTGGAGGAAACAGAAAAGGCAAGCTACGTACCTATCTGAACCTGATAATCACTATGCTATTGGGAGGCTTATGGCATGGTGCCGCGTTGCGTTTTATACTTTGGGGCGCATTGCATGGTATTGCGTTGGCAATACATAAATTCATTATGTCACGGTTCAGGAGCTTTAAAGCAGTTGGAAGTGAGATGTCACCATTCCGTCGTGCGTTGGGGATTATATTTACTTTTCATTTGGTGTGCTTTGGATGGATATTCTTCCGCGCCGAATCAATGCAGGTAGCGGGAGATATGCTCATGCAAATCTTTACAAATTTCCACCCGGAAGTTTTCGCCCAATTTGTTGCAGGTTATAAAGGAGTCTTTTTCCTGATGGTACTTGGATATATACTACACTTTATGCCGAAAAGTGCCGGGTTGGCAGCACAAAATGTCGTAACCCGTTCTCCCTTATTAATACAGGCATTGATGCTGATATTACTGATCTTTATTGTAATTCAGGTAAAAAGCGCAGGAGTTCAACCGTTTATTTATTTCCAGTTTTAATCCCTGTTAGAAAAATATTTCATGAATTGCGAGCGTTCGTACATGCTCGGATTATCGATCATTGCGTAGTTAAGTTTACCCTGGAATTGTGAAAGTGAACTATATTTAGCCTGATGCATCCATTCTTCGATGCAAGTCAACACTTGTGATATGATCTCCGCACCATGTGTATATATTGCGCTGCACATTTGAACGGCTGAAGCTCCGGCCAGCAGGCACTTCACAACATCTTCCCAATCGTGTACGCCGGTAGAAGAAGCGATGCTGATTTCAGGGATCTTCCCTGAAACAATAGCAGTCCACCGGAGTGTATCGCTTAAATCGGAATGATTACTGAACACATTCCCCGATACAATTTGCATTTTATTAATATCGATATCTGGTTGGTAGAAACGATTGAACAGGACAACGCCGTCGGCACCGTTCACCTTTAATATATGTATAAGAGCCGGTATATTACTGAAAGATTTACTTATCTTTAAAATAACAGGTATTTTAACCGTTTCTTTCACACGGCGGATGATATTAACGTACATTGATCGTGTAGCATCATAATCATGGGTTATATCGGCATCCATGAAATAGACGTTCAACTCAAGCGCGTCCGCTCCTGCCAATTCAATCTGGCGGGCAAAATCAATCCAGGCGTCTGCTTTGTAACAATTGATACTGGCGATGATAGGTATTGTACACACTTCCTTGGTTTTTTTTATCAGCTCCAGATAATTGTTAACCTGATTCGCTTTTACATATTCGTGTACATAGTCAGCTGCTTCAGGATAATCGGATTCCTGCATTAAAACATTGCTTTGCATTTCGATCTGTTCTTCAAAAAGGGATTTTAATACGATGGCACCGGCACCGGCCTTTTCGTATTCTTTGTTGCGATCCACATTAGAAGTTAA
>DAMCDT010000051.1:0-15601 GCA_032058265.1 Tannerellaceae bacterium | reverse complement strand
CCATGGTTAATTTCTTACATTTAATTCTGCGTAAAAATAGTAATTAATTAAGGCAACCGCATCAAAATCCTATAAGAATCAAACCGGATTCTCCTGTATTTGATTATTTAAAAAACACGTTTCACCTTTCATCTCGAATATAATAATCTGGTTACAAGATGTTAAGGGTGATAGAACAGGTGAAAGGAAGGTGAAAGCTTATGATGTGGCTCTCTAGGTATCATTAATAGGTATTAATCTTGTAATCCTATCTTTTATTATCTTTCAAGCATATAATTATCCGTTCGTATTCAATGTTTTATATTTATCACCTGGGTGGTATACCTGCATCACCCGGGTGACATAGATATACCACCCGGGTGATAAGGTTAGATCACAACGGTGATGCGATTATTTGTATAGGAAGCAAGACATAAGAGGCTATATCCGGAACAATAAAAAGAATAAATCATGTCAACAAATCAGTCTTCATCTTCCATTCCCCGATCCTTTCACCATGAACATCTTACAGGCAGATAGTTAGGAGGAGGTGGTGATAGGTGAAACAATGGAATCAGAGATACATTTTGAAACGTTTGTCCCGCAAATTAATAATCAGGTTTTACAGAAATAAACTATCTTTGGTCGTCTAAACAAATTTTTTACATTTTATGGGTGATCAGTCAACCAAAATACCTTCTCCTATCTTATCCTTAGTTCCTATTTTGGTACTGGTCGGATTGCTCTTTATCACTATACGGATATTCGGCAGTGATGCGCTGGAAGGAGGTAGCCAGATTGTCTTACTTACCTCCACCGCGATTTGTAGTCTGATTGCTGTTTTATACTGTAAAGTAAAATGGAAGAACATCGAGATTGCCATTATAAACAACATTAATGGTGTAGCTATTGCTATTTTCATCTTATTGATAATTGGTGCATTATCCGGTAGCTGGATGATAAGTGGAGTTGTTCCTACTTTAATATACTATGGCATGCAGATTATCCATCCCAGTTTCTTTCTTGCATCCACCTGCGTTATTTGTGCACTTGTGTCGGTAATGACGGGGAGTTCGTGGACCACTATAGCCACAATCGGGATCGCCCTTTTAGGGATCGGGCAGGCACAAGGTTTTTCTGATGGGTGGATTGCCGGTGCTATTGTTTCAGGCGCTTATTTTGGTGACAAGATTTCACCTCTTTCGGATACCACTATCTTAGCTTCTTCGGTGACAGATACTCCTTTATTCAAACATATCCGTTATATGATGATTACGACTGTTCCTTCAATTGTAATAGCATTGATCATCTTTACTATCTTTGGGTTTTCTCACAAAGCTACAGCTACCGAACAAATCGCCCAGTATGCCACATCTTTAAAGGAAACGTTTCATATATCACTATGGTTATTAATTATACCTGTCATAACTGTAGTTATGATTGCAAAAAGAATACCTTCAGTAGTGACTTTGTTTGCTTCAGCCGCTCTGGCAGGCATTTTCGCAATTGTATTTCAACCTCATCTACTTCATGAAATTGCAGGTACAGAGTCGCAGGGGATAAATGCAACGATAAAAGGTCTGCTAATCACATTTTATGGAAGTACACAGGTAGAGACAGGAAATAGTGCACTTAATGACTTAGTTTCAACTCGTGGAATGGGTGGAATGTTGAATACGATCTGGTTAATTATTTGTGCTATGAGCTTCGGTGGAGCTATGACTGCAAGTGGTATGCTTGGTAGTATTACTTCAATATTTTTACGTTTTATGAAACGAACGGTAGGAGTTGTCTCTTCCACTGTAGCATCCGGATTATTTTTCAATTTTACAACCGCAGACCAATATATATCGATTATCCTTACAGGGAATATGTTCAAAGATATTTATAAGGATAAAGGATACGAAAGCCGCCTGTTGAGTCGGACTACCGAAGATGCTGTTACAGTGACATCGCCTTTGATTCCATGGAATACTTGCGGTATGACACAGGCAACCATATTGGGTGTTCCTACTTTTACCTACTTACCTTATTGCTTTTTTAATCTCATCAGTCCTCTAATGAGCATAATAATTGCCGCCTTAGGCTACAAAATATACCGCACAAATGAAAAAGATAAAGATATCACTGCTGGGTAAAGTCGTCATAGCTATTATAGCAGGTATCCTGTTTGGACAGTTCTTTCCTGAATGGCTGGCACGCATATTCGTAACTTTCAATTCCCTTTTCGGTAATTTCCTGACTTTTGCCATTCCATTGATCATTTTAGGTTTGGTAGCGCCCGCTATCGGTGAATTGGGAAAAGGGGCAGGGAAGCTATTAGCCATTACAGCATTGATAGCCTATGGCTCGACACTTTTCTCCGGATTCTTCACTTATTTTAGTGGTGCGGCAGTATTCCCACATATATTATCTCCGGATATGGTGATTGCGGAAATGGAAAATCCGGAACAGTTTATGTTGACAACTTATTTTAATGTGGCGATGCCTCCTTTAATGGATGTTATGACGGCATTACTTTTATCTTTTACATTGGGGCTTGGTATCTCTTATATATCGGGAACAGCATTGCGTGACTTTTTTATTGATTTCAGATATTATTATAAAACTTATTGAGTCTGTCATTGTACCATTATTGCCCTTGCATATATTCGGTATATTCCTCAATATGACAGTAAGCGGACATGTGGTAGGTATTATCGGAATGTTCCTGAAAGTAATTATCGTTATTTTTATCCTTCACGTATTGTTATTGCTTATACAATTTACGATAGCCGGATCGATAAGCAAAAAGAACCCGCTTCACCTCTTACGTAATATGCTACCAGCTTATGCAACTGCTTTGGGTACTCAATCATCAGCCGCTACAATACCTGTAACATTGAAACAGACCATAAAAAATGGGGTCCGCGAGAATATTGCTGTATTTGTAATCCCTCTTTGTGCCACTATTCATCTTTCAGGAAGTACCATGAAGATCGTAGCGTGTGCTATGGCAATCATGTTTATTACCGGAGAGCCTGTTTCATTAGGTATGTTCGCTGGATTCATAATGATGTTGGGAGTAGTAATGATTGCAGCGCCCGGTGTACCCTTTTATCTTTTACATTGGGGCTTGGTATCTCTTATATATCGGGAACAGCATTGCGTGACTTTTTTATTGATTTCAGATATTATTATAAAACTTATTGAGTCTGTCATTGTACCATTATTGCCCTTGCATATATTCGGTATATTCCTCAATATGACAGTAAGCGGACATGTGGTAGGTATTATCGGAATGTTCCTGAAAGTAATTATCGTTATTTTTATCCTTCACGTATTGTTATTGCTTATACAATTTACGATAGCCGGATCGATAAGCAAAAAGAACCCGCTTCACCTCTTACGTAATATGCTACCAGCTTATGCAACTGCTTTGGGTACTCAATCATCAGCCGCTACAATACCTGTAACATTGAAACAGACCATAAAAAATGGGGTCCGCGAGAATATTGCTGTATTTGTAATCCCTCTTTGTGCCACTATTCATCTTTCAGGAAGTACCATGAAGATCGTAGCGTGTGCTATGGCAATCATGTTTATTACCGGAGAGCCTGTTTCATTAGGTATGTTCGCTGGATTCATAATGATGTTGGGAGTAGTAATGATTGCAGCGCCCGGTGTACCTGGCGGGGCTATTATGGCAGCATTAGGAGTTCTTCACAGTATGCTAGGTTTTGATGAAACACTTCAAGCCTTAATGATCGCATTATACATAGCCATGGATAGCTTTGGTACTGCTTGTAATGTAACTGGAGACGGCGCTATCGCCATAGTTGTTGATAAAATCGCCGGCAAGCGATTTTAATAATTGAAAATTGAAAATTGAAAGTTGAAAATGATTTGTTGCTATTTCATTTTCAACTTTCAATTTTCAATTAAATATTATGGTTCCATAACGACTTCAATGCTGTTGCCTTGATCTAATAAGGACTTGGAAAAAGCTTGTACTTTCTCCGGAGTGATTCCGTTGAGGATTTCCTGGTAATTGGTATGGGTATCGAAGTTTTTATAGTAATAATGGTTCAATGTACTTAACCAATAACTGTTTTCCTGTAATTGTTCATCATGGCGCTTCTTCAGATTGTCTTTTGTTTTTGTGAAATCCGTATCACGTGGGCCTGATTGCGCAATATTCAAGAACTCCTGATATATGATCGAGTTCAGATGTTCCCGTTTATCAGGATCGGTATCGAAGTATGTTTGCAGGATCGTTTGTCCTTCCGGGAATGCCGCTACATAAGCAAATGTCTGTACTCCATACGTACCGCCTTCATCCTGACGAACCTTTTCCATATACACGATATCTAGGATTTGTTTAAGCATAGTGGCTACAGTAAGGTTCTCCAGATTATAATCCATTTCACCATTGAATATATTAACTACAGATGCTTTTGGAGTTTCCATTTCACGGTGGAATACATTGACGTAAGCACCTTTTCTTAATTGGGCAACATTGTTAAGATTTGGCTTTTCAACCCGATTTAATGAAGGAAGTGATCCCAGGTATTGTTCAATAAGAGGGCGCATAGCTTCTACATCTAAATTACCCACAAAAGAAAATACAAAGTCAGAAGCATCCGCAAACCGCTCTTTGTACATTTCCATAATGCGTTCATAATCCAGTTTGTCCAAATCCTGCGGATAAATGCGAATAGTACGCGGATTATCATCGTACATGGCTTTCGTAAGTGTATCGCTGAAAGCCACCATCGGATTCAATTCGTAGTTCATTAATTGTGCTTTCATCCGGTTGATATAAGATAAATACGCTTCCTGATCCATACGAGGGGCTGTGAAACTTAGATATATCAATTCAAACAATGTCTGAATATCAGCAGGCGTAGAAGAACCGCTGACGCTTTCCGTATCCTGATTGACCATTGCCTGGCATGACACTTTCTTTCCGGCTAATACTTTACCTAAATCGACAGCAGAAAAGTTTCCTAATCCGCCTAAAGTGACGATACTGTTCATCAATTTAATATTCGTACTTTCTTCATTTCCGAATAAAGAAGTTCCTCCGGGACTGGTAGCGATCATCATGATCTCATCCTTTTTGAAATCGGTGTATTTCAATACGACTTTGACGCCATTGCTAAGTGTTAGTACAGTGGTACCAAACAGAGGATCTACTTTTGTCTCCATTATTTTACCGGGCGTTGGAAGTACAGGGATTAACGGTTCATCCGATATGGTTTCCTGATAAGCTTCTACAGGAGTCTGCCTCGTTTTTGTAAAAATAGCTAACAAATCATCTTCTGAAGGATAGGTGACATCTTCCTTGTGAGGTGCAGTCATCGAAATTACGATGTTCTTATCGCCGATCAATTGCTGAAAGTATTGATTAATTTGCTCAATGGGAATAGCCGGTGCTATCTGATTCATCATGTTATATTCCATCTCAATGCCGGGAATGTATCCTCCGTCGGTAAAGTGGTTGACATATTCATTGGTGTAAGAATCGTTACGCTGATTCTCCCGTTCATTGTATGCTGATTCATATTCTTTCAGCACATTGATTCGGGCACGTTCGTATTCTGACGCAGTAAAACCAAATTGACGGGCACGTTCCGTTTCGATAGTAAGCGCTTCCAATGCTCCCCCGATGTTATCCTCTTTAGCAACTGCCGCCATCATCCATGCATCTTTTGTTTTAGCAATGAAATAATCACCACCGGAAGCCATTCCATATACGAAAGGAGGATCACTTTTCTGAACCAGTTCGTTTAAACGTTCATTCATCATAGTTGCTATGACGCTTTGCATATAGTCCATCACTAAACCGGCAGCAGAAGCGCGTACTTCTTTCGGCAATTTATCGTATTTATGAAATATGTACAAGATAATATTAGATGCTTCCTTATCAGTAGCGATTGAAACTAACGGCTCATCGTTATCAGGTACCGGATATATTTTACGTTCGGCAGCATTTACCGGTGCGGGTATATCCGCAAACATGGTTTTAATTGTGCTTTCAACATAGTCCACGTCCACATCACCAACAATAACAATGGCTTGTAGGTCCGGACGATACCATTTTTTATAATACTCCCGAAGTTCGTCGGGTTTGAAATTGTTAATAACATCTATTGTACCTATCGGTAGCCGGTTTGCATATTGACTTCCCGGATACATTTTGGGAAGTTGTTGCTCCCACATGCGCATTTGTGCCGTTTGTCCCGTACGCCATTCTTCACGGATTACACCACGTTCCTTTTCAATTAAAGAATCACTTAATATGATCGCGTTCGACCAATCATGTAAAATAAGTAAACATGAATCAACAACTCCTTCTTTACTTACCGGAGCATTCTTCATAATATAAACGGTTTGATCGAATCCTGTATATGCATTCAGATTTTCACCGAAACGCATTCCTACCCGCTCTGTATAATCAATTATACCATCTCCTGAAGGAAAGTTTTTACTTCCATGAAAGGCCATGTGTTCCAGGAAATGTGCTAATCCCCGTTGGTTCTCTTCTTCCAGGATAGAACCTACATTTTGTACGATATAAAAATCAGCCCGTTCTTTTGGTAATTCATTATGACGGATATAATATGTTAATCCGTTTTCCAGTTTCCCATATCTTAACTTAGGATCGATTGGCAGAGGTGCTAATTCTTGTTGCGCCACAACCGGAGCTATACAGGTAAAACTAACGATTAACAGCATCAAGAAATTTCGTAATGTTTTCATATTAACTGATTGTTTTAAATAATAATAGGCGACAAAGCTAAGAAAATTGAAGAGAACAATGCGATAAATAGTTGGTGAAATGATCATTGTAATGGGATAAGCCTATACTCAATAATTACAACAAATAGTGTTCAAACAGTAATATCTTATAAATCTTTTAATAATAAAACCCTATCAATATAAAAAAGAGTTAATGTATTGATGTTTAACAGGATGTTAAGAACAATAATGATTTTTATTTTGTTTCCCTACACTAAAGAATGGAGAGGAAATCAGATTATTTAATCCAATAATTACTCGATAAATCCTATCATGAAGATAAACAATTGTAAATCTCAACAAATTTAAAAATTGAGTTTATAAATATATATTGTTTCACATTAAAAGAATAGAATTATGGCATTAACAACACCAAGAGAGGGTAAATTAACAAAAGAGATTGAAAGTCAAACAGCGAAAATCCCATCAGGGGTTTACTTAACAGCCTCATTGGCGGCAATGGCTGTATCCTTAACATTAAAATGTATGGGACGGAGCCACGCGGCACTATTTGTAGGGCAATGGGCGTCTCCATTCCTGATTATGGGATTATATAATAAAATAGTGAAGACTGAGGGGCATGATTAAAAACGCCCATATCCTCTTTTTAACAGGGATACGGACATTTTTTAAAATCAATTCAACCATTTCTTATTTACACCCGGGTATAAAATCTTTTTTGACCCGGGTGTAAATTGATTTATACCCGGATATAAATAATATTTCATTGTGATCATTTCAATAAGTCTTTGTGGATGATATAAAATAAGCATTGTGGTATTCAATATTTTATATTATTATGTACCTTTGTGCGCTTAATACATTAATAACAAGATTTATTTATGTCACAATTATTTCCAACTAATCTGCCTTACAAAGTGGCGGATATGAGTTTAGCTGAATTCGGTCGTAAAGAGATCGAGATCGCTGAACACGAAATGCCGGGATTAATGGCGCTTCGCAAGAAGTATGCCGATAGCAAACCGTTAAAAGGCGCGCGCATTACCGGCTCATTGCACATGACTATTCAGACTGCAGTGTTAATCGAAACATTAGTTGCTTTAGGAGCGGATGTTCGCTGGGCAAGTTGTAACATCTTCTCTACACAAGATCATGCCGCTGCAGCTATTGCTGCAACCGGTGTTCCTGTATTTGCCTGGAAAGGTGAATCATTGGAGGAATATTGGTGGTGCACCGACATGGCGCTTCGTTTCCCTGATGGGAAAGGTCCACACATGATTGTTGATGACGGTGGGGATGCTTCCTTATTGATCCATTGGGGATATAAAGCGGAAAATGACGCTCAATTCATTGATCGCAAAGGTAGCAATCATGAAGAACAAGTAATCTTAGATACAGTCAGTCGTATCTTATCAGAAGATGATCAACGCTGGCATCGTACGGTAGCCGAAATGAAAGGTGTTTCAGAAGAGACAACTACCGGCGTTCACCGTTTGTATCAAATGATGGAAAAAGGTGAATTGCTTGTACCCGCTATCAATGTAAATGATTCTGTCACAAAATCAAAATTCGATAACTTGTATGGTTGCCGTGAATCATTAGCTGACGGTATCAAACGTGCTACGGATGTGATGATTGCCGGAAAGGTAGTTGTCGTAGCTGGTTATGGCGATGTAGGTAAAGGCTGTGCTACATCTATGCGTTCTTACGGAGCAAGAGTTCTTGTTACGGAGATCGATCCGATCTGTGCTTTGCAGGCAGCTATGGAAGGATTTGAAGTTACTACGATGGAAGATGCAGTTAAAGAAGGTAACATCTTCGTTACTACAACAGGTAATAAAGATATTATCAAAATTGAACACATGACACAAATGCTTGACCAGGCTATCATTTGTAATATCGGACATTTCGATAATGAAATACAGGTGGATAGCTTAGTAAATTATCCTAATGTAAAGCATACCAATATCAAACCACAGGTGGATAAATATACTTTCCCTAACGGAAACAGTGTATTCCTGCTTGCAGAAGGACGTTTGGTTAATCTTGGTTGTGCAACAGGACATCCTTCGTTTGTAATGAGTAATTCATTTACGAATCAGGTACTTGCACAACTTGATCTGTGGGAAATGGCTTATGAAGTAGGTGTCTATCGTTTGCCGAAACGTTTGGACGAAGAGGTTGCCCGTTTACATTTGGAACGTATCGGTGTAAAACTGACTAAGTTGACTCAAGAGCAGGCTGATTATATCGGTGTACCTGTTGACGGACCTTACAAAGCAGATCATTACCGGTATTAATATGCAAACCCGATATACTGACAGACAACAATATTTTAATGAACAAGGATATACTACACATAAATATGTGATCCCATTTATAGAAAAACAGCATCCGGTAACATCGGATGCTGTCGTTCTTGAAATAGGTTGTGGCGAAGGTGGTAATATCAAACCGTTTCTTGACTTAGGTTGCAAAGTGACAGGCGTTGATATAAATGGTCCGCAGATTAAATTGGCGAAAAAGTTTTATGATACACATCCTAATAAAGAAAACCTGACATTAATTGCTGAGGATATATATAATGTTACCGACTTAGGCGGACAATTCGATATTATTTTCATGCGCGATGTAATCGAACATATTCCCAATCAGGAACGATTTATGTCGTTTGTCAAACACTTCCTCAAACCATCAGGTATTTTCTTTATTGGATTCCCTCCTTGGCAAAATCCATTCGGAGGACACCAGCAGGTAGCAAATAATAAATTCTTATCACACCTTCCATGGTTTCACTTATTACCCCGTTCCGTTTATGAGAAGATATTACGCTGGGGCAAGGTAGATCCGGAAGGTTTACTTGAAATAAAAGATACAGGAATATCGCTTGAGCGGTTAAACTCTATCATCCGAAAAGAAAACTATACCATACGGGAGGAAATCTTGTTTTTCATCAATCCGAATTATGAAGTGAAATTTAAATTGAAACCCCGTAAATTATGGAAGGTATTGAACATTCCATATATCCGTAACTTTTATACTACTTGCGGATATTATCTCCTGAGCTTTGAAAAATAACAAGTAAGTATTGAGCCATGAAGATCGCTATTCTTTCACCCTTTTATCCTTATCGTGGTGGCATTGCCCAGTTTAGTGCAATGCTATACACTGAATTTGCCAATGAAGGCCATGAAGTAAAAGCATTTAATTTTAAACGTCTTTATCCTGACTTATTATTTCCGGGAAAGACTCAATATGTGGGGGAAGATGATCAGGCAACTGCAGTAGATAGTGTACGCGTACTCGATAGTATTAATCCTTTTAGTTATTCGCGGACTGTAAAAGAGATCAAAGCTTTCACTCCGGATGTTTTGATTATAAGTTATTGGATGTCTTTCTTTGCACCCGCATACGCTCATATCGCTAAATGTTTAAAGAAAGAATGTAAGGTGATTACATTGTTACATAATGCAATCCCTCATGAACCCAGGTTTTTTGATAAACCTTTGGCTACGTTATTATTTAAACAATCGGATGGTTTTGTGGTGCTAAGTGAAAATGTTGGGAAGGAATTACGACAGTTATGCCCGGGCGCTAAATACATGGTGAACCCTCACCCGTTATATAATCATTTTGGTGATAAAATTGGTAAAGAAGTTGCCTGCGGGAAGTTGGGGATTGATCCCTCCAAAAATAATTTGTTGTTCTTCGGACTTATCCGTGATTATAAAGGTTTGGACCTTTTAATTGATGCGATGGATAAACTGGGTGATAAATACCAATTGATAATTGCTGGAGAAGCGTATGGTGATTTCTCTAAATATACCTTACAAATTGAAGCATCCCGTGCAAAAGAACGCATCCTTGTTTATAATAACTATATTTCCGATAACGAAATACCTGTCTTCTTTTCTGCTGCTGATGCCTTAATACTACCTTATCGTTCCGCTACGCAGAGCGGAGTGGTTTCGGTTGCTTATCACTACGATCTGCCAATGCTTAGCACTCCGGTAGGTGATTTCAGCCAAAGTATTGCTCAACCGAGTACAGGAATTGTTGTTGATGACGTATCTTCAGAAGCTATTGCCAAAGGAATAAATGAACTTTTCAGTGAAAATAACCGTTCTTTATTTGCTGTAAATATACAAAAAGAAAAAGCTGCTCTTTCATGGGAAACCCTGGTGAAAAAGCTGCTTTCTTTCATAAAAGAAGAATTCTAAGCCTTCTTTTCTTTAATCGCTTTTTAATCTTCTATTTTCTTCTTTTTCCAACCTTCCCAAAGGGAATAACCTATTGCGGCGATCAATAATAACAGGATAAAGAAAGAACTGTATGACTCCACATAAGCTGCTTTAACGTATGCGTCCGGATAAAATTCGAACATGATCTCATGCTCACCGGCAGGAACTATCATAGCTCGTAAGGTCCAATCTGCCCGGAAATGAGGAGCAGGCTTTCCGTCAATATACGCTTTCCATCCCGGTTGATAATATATTTCTGAAAAGACAGCTAACTGGTCGGAACTTGTTCTTGATGAATAGATCAATTTATTGGGACGATAACTATCCAGTTGAATAGTTGCCGTTGAATCAACTACTGGTATAAATTCTTTCACATCTGTTTCAAAACGGCGGTCGATAACAGCCGTTTTTAATGGGTTAATAGTATCCAAAGCTTTAATTTCAGCGTCCGCGTTATCTACAATCATGATTCCTTGTACAAACCATGCATTTCCATAAGCATACGGATTCATGATAGGCGGTTGTCCCGGATCAACAATTACGTATCGTGTATTAAGCATATTTAGAGTAGGAGTATTTGCAAAAGCTCCCATAATACCCTGTACACTTTGCGATGTTTGTGCTGTTTGAACGATGGAGTTCATCTCAACTATCAGACGATGGTCGATTAAATCCTGGTATCTTTGTAGTTTTGCTGCATGATATCCGCCTACTGAATGATGGAAATAAGATGTAGATGTTTCCTGGAAAGTACTATTAAAATTCAAAACACGGAAGTTAGGATGGTCTTTATCTTCCAGTATCATATTATCTGCAACTGAAGGTTTATACGATTCATGGAGCTTTTGACGTGAAAAATTAGAATCATTCAGATAACGTTTATCAACTGTCCATAAATCGGTTAAAACTAATACCGCAATGCAAGCGCTAACGATTGTTGCTGTTTTTGCTTTATTTTTGGATTTGAAATACCAAAATAGAAGAACTGCTCCAGCCAAAATAAACATTAGCGAACGGAAGGCATCTGAAGTGGCAATCGATTTCCTGTCTAACAATAAAGCATTATAATACCAATCTGGTAACTGGTAATGAGCATCATTCGGAGATTGAAAATCAAGAAGGAAACTTGGCACTAACCAAACAATCAGGCAAAGACCTCCTGTAATTGCCAAAGAAGTGATCATGCCACGTTTAAATAGCTGGTCATCGATATTCTTTGAAAAAAAATCTTTTAATCCCCAAATAGCAATGATTGGAAAAACCAAACCGGGTATTATCAATGCCATTTCAACTGTACGGAATTTATTATATAAAGGCAGGTAATTAAAAATGAATGTATTGAATGAATCGAAATTACGTCCTAGCGCTAAAAAAGTAAGGAACACAGCTCCCGCAAATAACCACCATTTCATGGGATTTTTAATTACAAACATCCCAAATACAAACAAAAAACAAATCAATGCCCCAAAATAAACGGGCCCGGAAGTAGTTTTATCTCCCCAATATGTATAGGTTTCTATTTCTTTTCCTACTTGTGCCCCTTTTGATCTCATCTCCTTGTATAAATGAGAGTCCGGTCCAAGAGTTCCTACGCTGGGGCCTCCGTAAACATCAGGTATTAACAATGTTAACAATTCTTTTACACCATAGCTCCATGCAAAAGCATAGTCTTTATCAAGTCCGGAAGAAACCTTTTTCTCTTCAGTTGCAGTAGTAGTTAATTCACTTCCTCCACGAGTTGAATGTTCTCCTAAATCCCAATGAGAATAAAGGTTTTTAGCATTCGGTAATACCGCTAATATCACACATACAACCATAATAGCGGTAACAATTCCGAGTTCTTTGAATGCTTTCTGCTTTAAACTCCATACTACATAACCCAAATAGATAAATATACATAGTAATACTAAATAATAAGTAATTTGAATATGTCCGTTCCCAATAGATAATGCTACACCGAATAAAAATAATACGGTTCCCCAAATGTATTTACGTTTGAAAAGCAAAGCCATTCCCGCTAATAAAACAGGCATATATGCAATAACATACATCTTAGTTATATGCCCTACTTCTACAAGTATAATATTGTAAGTTTCGAAAGCAAACGCAATGGCTCCTGCAATAGCTAACCACCAGTTAACCCCCAAAATACACATGAGTAGATAAAAACAAACGAGAGCCGTAAATATCATTCCGGCATCCATATAACCCAGTCCTTTAGATGGCCTTTCAATGTCTGAATATTTAGGGAGATTGGGAGCAGGATCGCCATATCCTGTTATATATGGCATACCACCGAACATAGCATCAGACCATACACTGAATTCGCCTGGTTGTGCAGTCTTTTCATATTGTTCCATCTGACTACCTCCCATTCCTACAACTTTCTGCATATCCAGTTGCGAAATTACTTTTCCTTCAAAAACTGCTGGCGAAAAATAAATTACAGTCAATCCTAATAAGATAAGAACGGCAAGAATGTGTTTTCCCCATTTTTTTATTATATCCTGCATATTGTATATTTAATTAATTGATTATCATTGATTTTTATACAAATCACTTATTGTTATGTTAGGTAATTGGAGTAAAATTAACAAATCAATAATGTGAAACAAATTTCTAGATTCTACCTTTAAACCATTTAGCATAGTAAAAACGAATGGCAAACCATCCGTGCAATAAAGCAGTTGATAATTTACCATAATATTTATTCATTACCTGATGACGTTCTTTCAATGACTCTTTTCTGTTTTGAGAACTTACCCCTTCTTCCAGGAAATTCGATAAAACAAGGTGAGTGTTATGAATAGTATTTGATTGTTTTAAACATTTAATACACCAATCGTAATCGGCAATTAGACGATATTGAGTATCATATAAAGGGGCTAACTCACGTTTTGCTATAAAAGATTGATGGCATACTAACATTCCCATCCTAAAACTTTTCCAGGTCAATTTATCAGGGGCTTTTAATCTACGCATTCCTAACGGTTTGCCTTTACCATCCACAATCATGGTTTCTCCATAGATTATATCGGGTAGCCCATTTTTGTTTTGAATTGAGTTAAAGACCTGTTGAATTGTATCTGTAGTATATAATGTATCTCCTGCATTTATGAATAATACATAATCTCCAGTAGCTTTCATCAATCCTTTATTCATAGCATCATACAATCCTTTATCCGGTTCGCTAACCCAATAGGTTAAACCTGATTCATATTGTTTGATAATATCGACTGTACCATCTGTTGATCCACCATCAATAATTATATATTCAATATACGGATAAGATTGGGATAAAACACTCAGAATAGTACGTTCTAACCATTGAGATGCGTTATATGTTACAGTTATGATTGAGAGGGTAGAATTCAATTATTAAGTAATTTTTTATATAAAGAAATGTATTTATTGGCTATAATATTCTCTGAATAGTTTGTTCTGACTTTTTCAACACAAGACTGTGAAAGAGGAAGTTTTTCTAAATTTTCTAATACCCATGTTATTCCGTCCGCTAAACTATGTATATCTTTGTATATAGCCACATATCCGTTAATTTTATGGTCAATCATTTCAGGTATGCCACCGACATTAAAGCCAATGCATGGCGTTCCACAAGCCATTGCTTCCATAATCGTATTAGGTAAATTTTCTTCAAGTGAAGGTGTAACGTATATATCTACTGCATTATATAAAGCGACTAGTCTTTTTTCATCGTTTATATATCCCATAGAATGAATCTTAAAAGGCAACAAATCTTGAAGTTCATTTTTTATATTACCGAAAACTATCAATTCTAATTTGTCTACGTTAATTATTTTAAGTGCATTCAATAAATAACCTATCCCTTTTTGCTCATCTGTAATGTTATACGCTCCGAATAACAATAATTTCTTATCTAATGGTAAATCTAATTTTAATCTACTCTCCTTTTGAGGGTATATTCTGAAAACACAGATATCTATAGGATTTGGAATTGAACAAATCGGTTTTTCTTTACATAAATCGCTTTGTTTTGCTATATCTGTTAACCATTTGCTACAACCAACAAATGTGAGATATGCATTTTGATACATTTTTTTTTTCTTATTAAAGGCTTTAGTAGATAGCTTTTCTTTTTTGTTTTCATTTAAATAAAAGCAAGACGCACATACACTTTTGTATTTATCGCATTCTCTTGCATGATGGCAAATGCCTGTGCATTCCCACATATCATGCATCGTCCATATGATAGGTTTATTTAAGCGAGTCAGGTTTTCAATATCTTTTAATGAAAGAAAATTTTGGTTGATCCAATGCAAATGAATGATATCTGCCTCTTTTGCAATTGGATAATTACCAATATTGATACCCGCATTTGCTAACGATACTCGGAAAAGATTTTTTCGATCAAATCGATTATTAATAAATATAATAGCTCTTTCATATATAAAACGAATAAAACTGATTTTTCGTTTTAAAAAGGTAGTATTATAGTTAAATACATTAACATCATTTGTCTGTTTATCTCTCACAAACATTTTTACATCTATTCCCTTTTTTAGCAAAGCTTTCATCAGACGGTTTGCTGCTATTGCTGCTCCACCGATGTTTTCAGAGGTATTTAAAATTAGTATTTTCAAATTGATATAATAATT
>DAMCDT010000050.1:0-15601 GCA_032058265.1 Tannerellaceae bacterium | reverse complement strand
AATAATCAATGATATGACAAAATGGTTTTGAACTTTTTATTTTAGAAAAGTAGAAAGCATTTATTTCTGAAAATCATTGTTAATCAGCTTTAGCATCTCATTGACGATTAGTTCAGGTTCATCTAAATAGATGAAGTGGGAACTTTTATCGGTCACTATATGGCGAAGGTTTCCGTATTCCTCTGCTAACCTGTTATTTAGTTTGAGATGAATATTAAAAGCCGTTTTGTTGAATTCTACAAACTTTTCTTCAATCGGCATTTTTTTAATAGATGTAAACAAAACTACTGGAATATCCGAAGGTACGGAGTATTTTTCATCAGAATCCAATAACTCCAACTGGAAACCAAACTCATCGGAAATGCCAACAGGTGTATTATCTCTTGCGTTTATGATATTATTAACATAATCATTCCATGTTTCTTCTTTTACAGAATCTTTAAGCTCTTTGAAAAACAGTTCATGATAAGTGTCAATTAGAGAAAGCGCCTTAACTTTATTTGGATATAATTCCGTATATTTCCTAACAATATACCCTCCGATAGAATGCCCTACTAAAATAACAGGGGTATCAATATCAAGATTATTTATTACCGCATCAAGCTCCGCTATCATATAGTCAATAGACTTACTGTTAGCAACATAATCCGAATTCCCAAGTCCGCTCCGGTCATAAGAAATCACTCTGGCATATTTTGACAAAAGTTCCTGTAAGTCTTTCCATGTTTCAAGACCAAGTGTTCCTCCGGAAACTAAAACAATAGTCATACTACCGTACCCGCTATCACGATAACTTATTTTATACCCCCCATTTTGAAGGTGCTTAATATTATTATTTTCACGGTCTTGCGCCATAATGTAATTATTGAATGTCAAAAATACTATAAGTAAAAGGCATAATTTTCTCATATAACTCAACTCTCCTTTCTGTACCAATTCAAAATATTGTTATTCACGATTATATCCTCATAATATTATGCAAAAATACCATATATAGCTCAAAGGAAAGTTATCCCAGAGAGATTTTTTAGTCTTACAGCATAAAAACCACTCTTTCGTGTAGCCCTCTAATTTCCCATTATTATTTAGCTTTGTTCCTAAAAAAATAATTGTCAGATTATCAGCAATTAGCACCTAATTAACAGCACAATGCTTTGCTTTAATAATAAGTATTAATCCTTAAAATACACACTCATGGACAGCTCTTGAAAAGAAACAAAAAAGCCACTAAAAACTCCGAGTCAAAGCAAATAATATATAATTCCTATTATCTCACTTATAATGCATTCGGAGTGGAAGGACATTCTTTTGAGCGGAAGATGACCTTCCACTCGCTCATCTCTAATAATCAGCATGTTGAGATAGCAAGTGGAAGGTGACAGATGGATTAGAAAAGCATATAGGGGTGTATTGAATGAAATTTAAACAGGCTCTTAGTTTCATTATTTTTCAAAGGCAGTTTCATCATCAAATCCGTTTGTTCGTCATCGCCTAATTTTGAGATATGTTTACTAGACTCTGCAAAAATGTTTTTATGAACGGTAATAGCCCGATTTATTATCTTAAAACCTCAATTTGCGTTTTGGCCGTTTTAATTCCTTTCGCGCTAGCTTCAAAGATTATTGTTCCTGATTCTTCACCTGATTGAACGATAGCTGTAAGTTGTCCACTAAAGACGGGCATTTCAGGTAAATGGAACTGATTAAGGCAGGTCGGATCTCCATTGGCTGCTGCACGGTAGCTTCCTGCTCCTTTTACCCGGAAGCGGATCATTCGGTTGTCCGTAGGACATAAATTACCATCCTTATCTACTACTTGTACATTTATATATGCCAGGTCTTTTCCGTCAGCCTGTAGGTTATTCCTATCCACGGTAAGCTTAATTGTATGGGATTTCCCTGCTGTTTTAATAATTTTCTCTTCGGCGATATTCCCCTTTTGGTCGTATGCCACCGCTTTTAATTCGCCGGGCTGATAAACAACGTCCATCCACATTAAGCGGTAACGATGTTGCAAGGTCTGATCACTCTTGCTTTGCTTACCAAAGCTTTTCCCGTTTACAAATAACTCCACGGCAGGGTAATTGGTATAAACAAATACCGGGGTGATTTCTCCTACCCTGTCCGGCCATGTCCAGTGGGGAAGTATATGTAATGTATTTTCTTCTTTGTTCCACAGGCTTCTGTATAGGTAATATCTGTCTTTGGGGATACTCGCCAGGTCGATAATGCCGAACATCGAGCTATGGTTAGGCCATGCATCCGTATCATAAGGAGAAGGTTCTCCCAAATAATCGAAGCCTGTCCAAACAAACTGTCCCATCGTCCATTCATGATCGTCTGCCAATGCGAAATCTTCATCCGGAACATTCGACCAAAAGCAGTACTCCAGATCATAAGAGGATGATTGATGATCTTCATAAAGAGCGTCCGCTTTCTTTTCAACAGGAAACTTATACACTCCTCTGGAACTTACCGTAGAGGAAGTTTCGGAACCCAATACCAGATTCTGCGGCAGTTTCTGGTAAGCTTCTGCATACCGGTGCGCACGGTAATTTAATCCGGGAACGTCCAGCATGGCGGCAAATCCGTTATTTAGTACGCATGTTACCTGGTCCATACCGCAGGTAACCGGGCGCGTGGGGTCTTCCCTGTGGCATATATCCTGTAAGAAAGAAGCTACGCGATACCCGTCATCGCTGCATTGGGTAGGCACCTCGTTTCCGATGCTCCACATTACTACCGAAGCATTGTTCCTGTAATTATGCAACATATTCACCATATCTTTTTCAGCCCATTCATTGAAAAAGCGGTGATAACCGTTCTTGCATTTGGCAATATCCCATTCGTCGAAAGGTTCGACCATCATCATAAATCCCATTTCATCGCATAGTTCGACTAACTCAGGGGCAGGCATGTTATGTGCGGTGCGTATCGCATCGCATCCCATGTCTTTCAATAAAGCCAGTTGTTTCCGTAAAGCAGCCACATTGACGGCGGCACCTAAAGGACCTAAGTCGTGATGATTACAAACGCCCTGAAACTTCCTTTTCTTTCCATTCAGGAAAAAACCTTTATCAGCCACGAGGTAAATATCCCGTATACCAAACTTCGTAATGTATTCATCTACTTGTTTGTCACCGATGTATATTTTCGATTCGGCTGTATATAAATAAGGTGATTCGGGAGACCAAAGATCAGGTTTTTCAACGATGAAGTTCTGTTCAAATGGTTTCCCGTGATTTATTTTCAGGATATTGTCCTTTTGAACGACTTCTTTACCCGTCTGGTCTTTGATTACTGTAAGGATTCTTACCTCTTCGTTATCACTGTTTTTTATTTCTGTTTTCAGTTTCACAGAGACATATTCATCTGAGACAAAAGGAGTGGTAATATATGTTCCCCAAACAGGTACATGTACTTTATTCGTAATAATTACGTGTACATTCCGGTACAGCCCGGCTCCGGGATACCAACGGGAAGATTCCGGTTTGTTTTCCAAACGGACTGCGAGGATGTTATTCCTACCGTCAGGATGAAGGAAATCAGTTACATCACAATGGAAGGTATTATATCCGAATGGCCAGAAGATCACTTCCTTTCCATTAACGTATACCCGGGCTTCACTCATAGCGCCGTCAAATTTCAGAGTTACCCTCTTCTTTTCTTTGTCAAACGATTCTATGTGGAACGTCTTGCGGTACCATCCGGTACCGATGTAAGGTAATCCTCCTGTACGTCCGGTTTTAACGGTTGCTACGGTTTCATTATTCTGGGTAATCGCTACCGTCTGCAAATCATATTTACGGTCAAAAGGGCCATAAATAGCCCAGTCGTGGGGGACAGTCACTGTTTCCCAATTTTTATCATCAAATACTATATTCATAGCTTCCGGATGGTCTGTCCGGGTGAATTTCCAGTCCTTTTCAAGCATAAACTCCTGCCGTTGGGCTTGTAATGTTATAAAAGAACCGGTAAAAAGATACAGTATAATAGCTATTATTTGTTTTTTTCTCATGATATATTATTCTTTAAAAGCATCCAAAGCTTTCGTTGGTTTGCCGTTGTTATCAAAAGCGCCTAATGTATAATTATTCCAGTTACTATATGATTGAGGTTCCCAATAAAATACACCCAGGCATTTATCTGCGGAAACAGCTTTGGCTCTCCGGATCAGATCAGACAGGAAACTATAACAAGCTTCTGCTTCATCCCACGGCATACCTACTTCACAGATCATGGTTTCGCATCCGTAGCGGCTGATCATATCGTTCACATTTGAAATACAGGCAGTATTCATCTGCCGCCAGGTTGTTTGCTGTGGATATAAAGACATTCCTATCACATCCCATTTCCCTCCATTCTCTTTCAAACCATCGAATAACCATCGATATAAATCATTATCATCTCCATTCTGTAAATGAACGATCACTTTCGCCTGTGGAAAGACTTTCTTTACCGCATCATATCCCGCGTTATTCAGTTCAGCATAGTTCTTCATATTTTGTGATGCCCTGCCATCTTCCCACAACATACCGTTTCCGGTTTCATTTCCGGCCTGTACCCACTCCGGTGTAATGCCGTTATCTTTCAAAGTGGACAGTACATCTTCCGTATGTGCGGCAAGAGCTGTTTTCAGATCATTGAACGAAAGGTCTTGCCATGCAGCCGGTTTTGTCTGATTTCCGGGATCAGCCCACACATCACTGTAGTGGAAATCGACCATGATCCGCATATTCAACCTGTTTGCCCGTAATGCTTTTACCAGAACATCCCCTTTATTGCACCATCCGCCGGAAGGATTTACCCAAACACGGAGGCGAACGGAATTCATTCCCAGGTCGCGCAATAGCTCCATACATTCCATCTGCTGACCGGAGGCATCGGTAAATGTTTTGCCGGCCTTTTCCATTTCTGTCAGCCAACTGACATCCGCACCTTTGGCAAATCCTGTCATATCCCACGCAGGCTCTTCTTCATCGGGCAAGTGTTCGTCATCATTTCCGCAACCCTGAAACAGGAGAAGGGAGAACAACATACCTATCAATAATTTGCTTATTTTCATATATAATGTATTTATCCGGATAGCTTTCTTAAAAAGACGGTATTGTTGGTTTCAAAACATCACGACCTTTTTACTGAAACATCACAATGTTTTATGAAAAACATAACCATGTTTTAATTTAAACATTGTGATGTATTTTTCAGGACAAAACTATATAACGTTTGTAACTAATTTACTTTGCCTGAGATTTAATTCCCCAGCGAATAAGTACCGTTAATAAGATCGACCGTCATCGTATAAGTTCCCGGAGAAACAGACGCGTCATCGGTTATATTACTTCCTTTGTATGACAGTTGCCCGTTCAAACCGCCGAAATAGTGATTCCAACTATTATCCAGATGTATCTGGAATCCCCACGGCGATGCGCTGTTGATTGTTATCTCTCCGGAATAAACACCCGGAGTTCCCGTCGCGTTCAGTGGAATATCAAATTCCCACACATCATGTAAACCAACTACAAATACCTGGCTTTCCAGTTTGGATAAATTATACGTCAATGCTTTAAGGGAAACGTCTATCAGGTAAACGTCCGGTTCAGGTGCCGGCAAATTGTTCTCACCCTGCCATACTAATGTGCCGGTATAGGCGTCTCCTTCTTCCATTGTGTACTTATCATCCCAGTTATCTTTTTCAGTATTCAGGCTATATCCCCATAAGGAATTGACCTGAACAACTCCTGCGTAAGCTAATTCTTCTTCATTATATAACGTCAGGAAGTTATCGAATGTCCAACTACCGCTAATACCATCATCTACACCCGGCAGATAAACATAAAGAGGTGTTTCTTCCGGCTCCTCCGAACCACTTACTATTCCACATTTCCAAGCTGCCGGATCACTTAAATCTACCACTAAGGTATATTCTCCTGCTGCCGGTACCTGAACGGTTATGTCTCCCGCTTTGTCGGTTAATTCGATCACGCTACCCGCCTGACTGAATGCTACGGTTTTGTCAATGGCGGCAGCATCATCCGTTCCGGTTGTATGGTCGTATAGTTTTCCAGTCCCGTTCAGACGAATGGTGTAACTGGCTGCTCCGGAAGACTGAAAGACGTACGTCCATTTTACATTCGGACGGTCGAAAGTCATTTCGGCAGACAGATCCCCGTTAACGGTCAACGAAGGAATATATAAAGCCGACCAAAGGCTCCTATTGGTATTAACTTCCACATAATAACATCCTCCCAAGCCTGGGAACCAACAATTCCACCTTTTATCCGCATCGTCTTCCGATGATAATTCAAATGCGGTACCTGTTACTCCATCATTACCCCATATCTTACCATCACCTTCGAGTAAGAAGAAATTATACCAGGAAGTCGCGCCCATAAAGCCGGTATAGATACCGTCGGAAGACGGAGAAACAAGGGTAACTCCCGTATCTTCCATCTTACTATCGAGAATAAAACCAACTGACATATCTATTTCGTATGAAGTAATATTAACAATAGCTGTGTTACTATAGACAGCGTCTATGTTGTTTCCTACACTTGCTCTTAGCCGGAAATAAACAGGAATAGCTTTATCGGGCGCTAACTGGAGATTTTTAGCTAGTGTATTCAGTTCAGATCCAGTATACGCTTTGGATGTTCCTGTTTCAAACGACTCCACAATATTGGAGGAAAAATCTTCTGTAGTCGAGACCTCTATATAGGTAGATAATACGTCATCCGGTGCAAACATATTCGGGTCGCTTACCGAAAGGGCGCTTTTCGTCCATGTCAATGACAATACAACCTGGTTTGAAACTTCCTGTGATAGTACCACTTCGCTTTCTGTTGCCACCAAATCGCCTCCCTCTAATCCGGACAAGTAAATCGTATCTCCGTCATTTTCGCATGAAAATAGCAGGAAGATGCTGAGTAGCATCAGTACATATTGCTTGATATATATAGTATGCATAGGTTTAAGATTTTAATAGTTATCATTTTTCAAATTAGGATTAGCCGTGAGGTCGGTTGTTGGTATCGGATAAATATTATATTTATCATCAACAGCGATACCATCTTTTACGCCCCCTTTCCATTGCCACAAATAAGAAGAATTGGTAAATTTATTATAACGGATCAGATCCGTGCGCCTGATACATTCCCAATATAGTTCACGGGCACGTTCATCAAGGAAGAAATCTACTGTCATTTCCGTTTGCCTTACCTGGCCGTCGGTCGTATATTGGTCACCGAAAGCACGTTGGCGTAATTCATTTACATATCCTAAAGCTGTTGAAGCGGAACTTCCGGCGCCACCCCGTGCGACTGCTTCTCCCAGCATTAGGTAAACATCTGCCAAACGGAATACCGGGAAGTCGGTATTAACACCACCGTCTACTGTGTTTGATGCTGTTTCGCCTGCATCGGTAAGGTTTGTCCATTTCTCAACAAAATAACCGTTACTCTGGCTATCAATCACATCGAGGTATTGTGTTTGTCCTTCTGTAAAAAATAACTTGCGTCCGTCGTTATCGTTAAATAATGCCGATACTTCTCCCCGTACACGGAACATTCCCCAACCACTGGTCACACCGTAATCTTCCGGTTTCTGATAATCAGATGTATTACTTACTTCACCGCAAATAATATAAGTGGTCGAACCCCAGGATACCGTATTGATCGCATCTATCGGAAATGAGAAGATAATCTCATTTGTTCTCTTGTGGTTATCCGCATTAAATAGCTTTTTGTAGTCGGATTCAAGGGAATATCCCTCTGCTATCACCTTATTGCAATAAGTAATACATTCGGTATATTTGGGTTGTCCGATGTACACTTCAGCATTTAGATACAGCCTTGCCAGCAAAGTATATGCCGCTGCTTTCGGCGCCCGTCCATATTCGCAATTTTCCTTGCTTAACAAATCTGTATCTATAGCCTGAAGTTCGCTTTCAATAAAGTCGAATACCTGTACCGCTTCATAACGGGGAGGGATAAATGTACCTACCGGGTCTGCTTCCGTTACAAACGGTATATTCCGGAAAAAATCCAGCGCATGATAGTAAGCCAAAGCACGCACAAAACGAACCTCCGCACGAAAATGACGGATATCAGTTTGTTCTGCTTCGGTAAATCCACTGATCTGCTCATCACCGGCATTCCGGAGAAATTCGTTACAAAGGGCTATCGTATAATAAATACGGTAATACATGTCTGATACCCACGGGTCGTTTGCGTCCCATGACAAGAAAGTAAGGTCGCCAACTTTATCTCCTTCCAGCCAGGTTGAAGCAACTTCATCCGTTCCGCATTCCTGCAAATTGAAATAACAACGCATATAATCCTGCCCGTTATTACTGGCTAAGTCCGCATTACCTCCTCCTTTTTCCTGTCCGGCTGTAACGAAAGAAGCATATATTTTACCTAATACCGCTTTATAATTGGCCGCTTCCGTATATACGTCTGCCGAAGTTGTTTCAATATGTGGCATCTGATCCAGGTCGCCTGTACAGGATGTGATGATCAATAATCCTGTAAATAATATAATTGATTTTATTTTTTTCATTGTTTTTGCGTTTGTATGAATTAGAAATCTAAACCGATACTAAGTGAATAAGTACGCGGACGCGGATAGAATGACATATCCATTCCGTTAGGCACTTCCGGGTCTACTCCGGTGTATTTGGTCAGGCAGAATACATTCTGTACCATCGCGCTCACATATAATCCCACCCATTTATTGATCCGTCCGAAATTATATCCTAAGGTGAGATTATCCATTTTCAGGAAGGAAGCATTCTCCACATAATAGTCTGATAAGTATTGACGATTTGTGAATCTTGTTTCCAGATAACTTTTGTTCATATTGTTTATCTGATAGGAATTATAACTTACTGTACTCCATGCTCCAGTATTCATTCCCATTCCATTGTATACATAATTACCGAGATTGGCGCGGAAACTCATTCCTAAATTCCAACGTTTGTAACGAAGGTTTGTACTCAGTCCGAAGATGAAATCCGGCGCAGGAGAATGGTATCGGTACAGGTCGGAAGAGTTGACTGTTCCGTCTCCGTCCAGATCCGCGTAAGCGCCCTCTATAGGTTTACCCGTTGCTTCATCATAAAGCTGATGATATACATAGAACATGTATGGGGCGTATCCTTCGGTCAATACCTGAAACTGATAACTGTCAATGGTAGGTCCTACCAACGTATTTGTTACTTCTCCCCCATCAACCAATGAAAGGTTTTTCACCTTCATCTTCTGCCAGGTCATATTATAACTTACTTCCCACGTAATATCTTCTGTGTCTACAGGCACGGCATTTAATGAAAATTCCACTCCCCTGCTATCTACATTACCTACATTGGTCAGGATATTCTTGTCGAAATTTGCTCCGGCAGGAGAAGGAACTGTTGCTAAAAGGTCTTTTGTTTTACGGGTATAATAATCGATACTTCCGGAGAGGCGGTTATTGATAAAACCGAAATCCAGGCCGAAGTTCCACGATGATGTAGTCTCCCACTTCAGATTTTCCACATACGCTTCCGGACGGTATGTATAATACCACTGGTCTCCGTACTGTACCTGGGCGCCATCCTGGCTATATGTATAAACAGGGAGATAATTATAATTACCGATTCCTTCCTGCTGTCCGGTCACACCATAGCTGGCACGCAGTTTTAGATTGCTTAAAACATCGTTGCCTGCAAGGAAACCTTCTTCACTGATACGCCATGCCAATGCCACAGAAGGGAATGTTCCCCAGCGATGGGCTTCATGGAAACGGGAAGTACCATCCCGGCGAACCGTAGCGGTCAACATGTATTTTGAATCAAATACGTAATTCAAACGGGCATAATACGAAATAAGGGCGTGACGTTGATCCTTAGCGGCATAAGAAGACTGCACTTCTTCAAGCGTATTGTATTCGGCATAAGCAGGAGTTGTGGTTTTCCAGAACTGGTAATCATATCCCAAACTGGCATCTACACTACTCTTAATGGATTCAAAATTCTTGTTATAGTTAAAATAAGTGGTCAATAACCTGTTGGTATTCTTTTGCGGACCATACTTGTAATCACGTCCTGATGTAGTATAAAATTGGGCAGCTTCAGCAGGAATATATACTGATCCTTTCCCCTGGGCATAGTCGTATCCTAATGTTGCGTGGAATTTCAATTCAGGAAGGAAATGCATTTTATAATCCACATCTACATTACCAACCATCCGGCTTACTTTACTGTTTGAGTTGTTTTGCTCAACTAATCCCAGTGGGTTACGTACACCACCATTTACTGGTAAGCCGCCATTATCAGTGGCTTCATTATAACCACCGAAAGAATTGCCTCCCGAATAAACAGAAAGCGTAGGATTAAATGTTGCCGCAGCCCAAATCGCATCTGTATTTGCAAAACGGTTATTATTAATAGACCCTCTTGCATTCAGGGTAAGCTTTAAATGATCATCAAGGAAAGAGGGAGTCAACGAAAGATTTCCGGAAAAACGTTCAGCGTTATCATGAGTTATCAAACCATTCTGATTGTAATAGCCTAATGAAATACGCATTGGCCAGTTTGGCGCTATCCGACCGGAAAGGCTAAGATTATTATCTGTTCCGTAAGCAGTTTTGAATATCTCATCATTCCAATCTGTCGAATGAGAACCAATCAACGCTCTTTGCGTTTCATTTCCTCTTTCGTTGATTACATCAATAAATTCATCCCGGCTTAGTATATCTGCTAATTTGGTAGGGGTTTGTAGGGAATGGGTGGTATTAAGCGTTATTTTTAACTTATCTCCACTACCCTTTTTCGTTGTGATAAGAATAACGCCATTTGAGGCACGCGACCCATAGATAGCCGTAGATGAAGCATCTTTTAAAACTGTCATAGTTTCAATATCCGACGGATTGATCAGGCTCAGGAAATTACCTGTATTCCCACTGATTCCTCCGCTTTCGAGAGGAACTCCGTCTAAAACAATGAGGGGGTCATTACTAGCATTCAGTGATGCTCCTCCACGGATACGGATTGTACTTCCCGCCGTCGGAGAACCACTGTTGGACATAATTTGCACGCCTGAAATCTTACCATTTACCAATTGTTCAGGAGAACTGATCAGTCCGACATTAAAGTCTTTACTACTTACGGTACTGATGGAACCGGTCAGGTCGCTCTTACGTTGAGTTCCGTACCCTATCACTACAATATCACTTAAAGCTTGTGATTCATAGTTTAATCGGATATTAATAATATTTTGGGACGCTTTAACAGTCTGTGATTCAAATCCTATAAATGAAAACCTTAAATCAGCATCTCTATTAGGTACATCAATAGCGTACCTTCCGTCCATATCGGTCGTGGTACCGATAGTGGTTCCTACGACAAAAACAGTTGCACCCATAAGAGGTTCATTCATATCATCCGTAACTGTACCCGTTATCCGTATTCCGGCGCTCTCCTGGGCGAACACGGTGACAGGACAGATGGTTGCCATGCACAGCAGACAAACTACTGCAACAAAGCGGCAATTAAAAATCTTCATGTTCATAATAGATTTTGTTTTTAAATGGTATATTCTAATTTTATTTATTATTCAATCCAGATAGTTCCTAACTCAATAGTCGATTCTATATCTTTTTTCCCGCCAAAAGATATTTCCAGTTTTTCAATATCTTCCACATTAAAGGCTATGGATGTGTCCGGTTCAAAATATTTATCCAGAAATACCGGATAAGGATGCGGTAATAAAGCCGTTTTAGTCTGCTTCAAATCAGTCAATGGTATTTTAACGATCCCGTTTCCATTTTCTACGGTTGAAGTATAGGTAAAACCTTTATTAGTGATAAATCCGATATCGAAGCGCGTGGGTGCATTCTTAATATGTATACAAAGATGTTTGCTTTGTTTCAAGCGTTCTTTGCGGTTGTTAATCTCATCCTTGATATATTTATGTAAAAAGAAACGCGGATTTTCATCAGATGATTCAAAAAAGAAACGAAGTGTTTTTGCTTCCGTCGGTGAATTTTCAATTAATTCAGTTTTTGTACGGCTCCATTCCGGCATCGTATAAGCTTCTAACTTATGGTTTTCATCTTTTACAGTAAAAATATAAACCGGACTTTCTTTTGCCACAACGGTTGTTTCATAATAATCGGTTGAAATATAATCCCAACTTAAAGGTGTACCTGATACTTCTGCCGGATAGGTTTGATGTTTTCCATCAATAGAAACAACGATATTATATTTGAATGTACCTTTCTTTATCTGATCGGCTGGAATAACTGTTTCATACAAGTATCCATTGACCTTTTTCATTGTAAAACTGGGATTGTTACTATTCCAAAAAGAGACTTTATCAGTAAAAACCTTTACCGAGTCAGGAGATGTTGTTCCGGCAATTTGTGCCCGTATCAATAAGGGAGAATCGCTTTCTACTACTTTCACCGGCTCATGTGCTATAACAATAGCATCTTTTTTATCTTCCGGAGTGACAAATTCATTTAAGTTTATATTTCTCCAACGAGAATCAGGCTGCCAATCGGAGGACGTTCCATACTCTTTTGTTTGTAATAAATAAACCCCGGGAGCGATTGATGGGATAAGGCCTCCGGATGATTCTGTCCGGAAAGTATTCCCTTTATTTATTCCATACACAACAAATTCATTGGTCAACTGTGGTAAACTTATCACCATATCCCATCGATTCCAAAATATACTTACTATTTCTTTATCCAGAGAAGGTTTAGCAAACGGATCTTTTGACTGAATAGCATCCGGCATGACCTCCAACCGCCATAAACCTTCATCCAACTTATCAATAAAATAAGCGCCTGTTCCTTCATACTTAACCAATGGAGAATTACCATATCCGGCAATGGATTTCAATCGATCAGGATTAACTGGCTTAATATCCGTATGATTGGAATAATAATATTTCTCCTCATTATTGAGTAGGCTCATATCCTGTGCATAACTAATCCGGAAATCACCGAAAACAGTATCATTGGGGTATTTAGGGAATTGCTCTTCTCTCTTAATGGTATAGGCAACTTCAGCCGCGATTTTCATACTTAAAGCTTTCTGCGGCGTATAGGCAAGATTAAGAAAGTGAGTTTGATACTCACTATTGTATTGAGCCATGTCAATCGGGTCGTAAGCAAACTGTGTGATCCATTGGAATCCTGCTGAACGAAACGAACGTGCCATAGCCGGATGTATATAAGAGTACATCACATCTGCCGGATCATATTCATATACTAACTTAGCTTTCTTATCAAACCCTTTTACCTGAGAAAAAGAAATGGGGTATTGATCAACATAAGGCAGGAAATTTCCTTTTCTGGTATGTCCGGCTACTAGTCCTATCGGATACCATTGGTATGTTGTTCCTTCTATAGGAGTATTATAATAAGCCTGGATATGATCCATATTGTGACTTACATTATAAAATAACGGTTTGTCGTAACCTGTTTCTTTCACAGCTTTAATCATTCTACGGATATACTTTTCCGTTTGTTCCGGTGTATCTGCATGACAAGGCTCGTTATTGATTTCAATGCCAATAATATACGGATCGTCTTTATAGGAAATTCCCGTATAAGGGTTGACATGCTTTACCAATTGGGAAATATAGTTTTCCTGTGCCCGGATCGCTTCCTCTTCATGATGAACATTACATTTACTATATAGATAAGAAAAGGCTCCGGTATTTATATTTCGTTCGGGATAACCATTCCCGAAATTAGTCATGGTCGTTATTACTATCCTGATATCCCGTTCTTTCAGTTTTAAGATCAGGTAATCAAATAGGTCCAAATGATTGTTTTGTAGCAGATTACCCTCCTTATCCGATATTTCCACATCCCATATATGAATACGGTAGGCATTGAAGCCTAGCCTTGCAAAATGATAGACGTCTCTGTCGATGGCTTCTTTATGATCTTTTCCTAATTGATCTAATGCCCGGTAAGCATGGGCAAAAGGAACTGTGTAGTTCACTCCAAAAAACGAGGCTTCTTCCCGCGAATCAGACCATCGCATGACGCCTTGTTTATCGACATAAACAGTGGGAGCATTTTCTTTTTTTTGTGCAGATAGAGAACAGACCAGCAAGACGCTGGCCAGCGTTACAATTATTCTTCTCATGGTGTCAATAAAGGTTTAATGTTTATGACCTTGTGTTTTCTTTCCTGCAAATATATCCGGTGTAATAACCAAGGGTATGTCCAAATTAGACATATACAGAAACAAAATGGACATAAGGCTTTTTAGTTGACAAGGGACAATTCAAAGTTGACAATTATTCAGTGTCTTCAATAAATTGGCGGGGTGTTTTACCAAATTCTGTTTGGAAACATTTGGAGAAATAAGAAGAATTGGAGAAGCCGACCATATACATCACTTCGGCTACCGTAAATTTTTTCTGGCTAAAAAGCATCGCGGCTTTTTTCAAACGTATGGAACGGATATATTCAACCGGCGACTTTCCGGTCAGTTGTTTTAGCTTTCTGTATATTTGTTTTGAGCCAATACCTGAAATAACGCTTAACGCATGTACATTAAGGTCAGGATCACCCACTTTATCTTCTATGATACGAGTGATCTCCGAAAGAAATTTCTCATCCGGTGATACGGCTTCAATAGCGGCGGGGGTAGATAATGATTCGATCCGTAATTTTTCTTCCATGCGTTTGTCATTCTGCAATAGCTGGTCGATGCGTGACAATAACAGGTCAGGGTCAAACGGTTTTGGTATAAACGTTTCGATACTTAGGCTGACACTTTCCAGTTCTGTATTTTTATCGTCTTTAGCAGTAAGCATGATAATGGGTATGGTAGAAGTTGGAATGTTTTTTCTTAAGCGTTTACTCATTTCCATTCCATCCATTACGGGCATCATTACATCGGCAATAATCAGGTCGGGTTTTAATAGGATAGCTTTTTCCAAGCCTTCTTTTCCATTGTAGGCAATTTCAGAACGATACTTTTTCTTTATTAATTGATGGATCAGATCGGCTATCTCCGGATTATCATCTACTATGAGAAGTAACGGGCTGTCCATACCCGGTTCCTCCGTATCAGGCTGTTCGAATGAATTAGCAAAAGCATCCTCTTTAATAAGGGGTAAAGTAATGGAAAAAGTAGTACCTTTTCCTTCAATTGAGTCTACTTTTATCCGTCCTCCATGTTGTTCGGTATATGTTTTTACCAGGTAAAGTCCTATTCCTGTTCCTTCTTTTTCTTTGGATGTCTTAGATGATTGATAGAAACGTTCGAATATATAGGGAATATCATCTTTAGGAATTCCTATTCCATTATCCTTAATGGTTATTACTAATTGATCATCTTCTTCCGAAACGTGTAATATTAATTCAATATGCCCCTCGCGTCCGCAATATTTACAAGCATTAGAGATCAGGTTGTTCATCACCGACTCCATCTTAAGTACATCCATTGAAAGATAAATCTTATCTCGATTTGAGGAGAAGGTAAATGTAAGGCTCTTGTCGGGATAACCATCTTCATACACAGCAAACAGGCTTGTGGGAAAAGAAACAAATTCCATCCTGGAAAGGATCAGGTTGATATTATGACTGTCTTC
>DAMCDT010000049.1:11734-15603 GCA_032058265.1 Tannerellaceae bacterium | reverse complement strand
TAAACGGGCTGTTCCATTCCTTCTTTTTGTGTAATTCCATCACCAATCGTTTCACCGCTATATTCGATTCCGTATGTTATGGTCGCCCATCCGTAATTTTTGCCTGGTTTTATCAAATTAAGCTCATCGCCTCCGCGGGGACCCATTTCCGACAACCAAAGTTCCCGGGTAACAGGATGAATGGCTAACCCCTGAGCATTTCTATGTCCGTAAGAATAGATTTCGGGAAGTGCACCTTGGGTATTGATAAACGGGTTACCGTTTACAGGTTGTCCTTCAGGTGTGATATGAATGACTTTACCGTAGCCATTATCCAACAACTGCGCTTTAGGCCTGGTTTCAAGGTCCGAGCGTTCACCTGTCGATATGAAAATATTCCCATTGTCATCAAAAACAATACGGCTGCCAAAGTGCATGCTGTTATCGTAGTAAGGTATGGCCCTGTAAATTACCTGAAAATCATCTATCTGTTCCTCATCGGCAGAAAGCCGTCCTTTCCCTACGGCAGTAAGTGAACCCTGGGGAGTTTTCTCAGCGAAGGTAAAATAGAGGATCCGGCTTGTTTCATAATCCGGTGCGGGAGCAACATCTAATAATCCGCCCTGCTTTCTGTCGTCTACTTCGGGGAATCCTTTAATAATATCACTAAGTCTGCCGTTAGTAGTAGCGATGCGCATTGTTCCCGCCTTTTCCGTTATTACCAATCTACCGTCGGGTAGAGAAGTCACCGCCCACGGAGCAGATAGTTCGTCTGTAAGGACAGTCACTTCATAAGGAGTGCTTGTTTGTACTCCGCTAATCCGTGTTTGACCCTCAAACGCGGGTTTATAGTTGGTGTTTGGCTTATTTGTATCTACAGGAGCAAGTATTTGATTACCTTGTTCCTGTGTTGTATTATTTTTACATGATGCAAATGCAGACGTAAAAAGAAGGGATAACAACCCAACTGATATGATTCTAACGTATTTCATATTCTAATATCTTTAATGGTGGATAATACTGAAATAACAAATTTGATCACAGGGTTGTTTAATTATACATTGTTGCTGTAGAGACGCAAAATCTTGCATCTCTACAGACGGGATATTATTAACATACATTTTTCATCCGTTTAGCGTATCTTTGTGAAAATTACCACCCTAAATCCGTTCGATATGCATACTGATTTTGTAAACTTAACAACAGAAAATCTTGTCGACGAGCATTTATGCTGTATTATCCGCACGAGAAAGCCCCATCCAGGCGTCGAAGCGAAACGGCAATGGCTCTCCGAACGGCTGAAAGAAGGTCATGTCTTCAGGAAGTTAAATGCTAAAGCTACGGTTTTTATCGAATATGCTCCCCTCGAAACAGCCTGGGTTCCCATTATCGGCGACAACTATTACTATATTTATTGCTTGTGGGTTTACGGTAATCCCAAAGGAAACGGATACGGGAGGTCGCTCATGGAATATTGTCTGGCTGATGCCAGGGAAAAGGGTAAGTCAGGGGTTTGTATGCTCGGCTCACAAAAACAAAAAGCCTGGCTTTCCGACCAATTTTTTGCCAAGAAATTCGGATTTGAGGTTGTCGATACCACAGATAACGAATACGAGTTGCTTGCGATTTCCTATGACGGAACAAAGCCAACCTTCGCCCCAAAAGTAAAAAATCAAGGAATTAAGAACAAAGAGCTAACCATTTATTATGATACGCAATGCCCTTATATGTATCAGAATATCGAGACAATAAAACAATATTGCGAAGCGAACGATGTTCCAGTATCGTTCATTCAAGTGGATATGCTAGAAAAAGCTAAAGAATTACCGTGCGTCTTCAATAACTTCGCCGTGTTCTACAAAGGAAAGTTCGAAACGGTTAATTTATTGTTAGATGTTAATCTTATAAAGAGAATACTGAAGAAGTGAAGTAAAAGGGGATAATGTATATATCTATTCTATTTGTCTTCATACTCAAGTTTATTCTTTTACCGCGTCCTATATTTCTCATCTAACGGACGATCTGAATAGATATAAAGAATATTGCCGATAGGATCATTTAGGCTGAATGCACGGTCTCCCCACTGGTGGTCGGTAATCTCTTATGTAAACGGGATACCTTCCTGACGGATCTGACGGTAACAGGCATCCAAATCTTCCACTTTCAGGTTGAGAGTGACGCCGCCCGCAAAATGATCCCTGCCGTAATGTTCGCTGTCGCCCTGGAAGACACGTACAAGGCAGGTGTGTTCGTATCGCTTTCCAGACGGATCACCACATACCAATCATCATTGTCGAAGGTAATCTTTGCCTGGAAATACTTTGTGTAAAAGTCTACATTCACGGAGTTTATCCGTATGGAATGTGATGAAAAGGTCTTTGAATTTCATTTTATTGCTTATATATGTTTCTATTTATTTTGCGATGGTCACCTTCTTACCTTTAAGAATGCTGATCGTATAAGATAATAATCCTATCCAGACGAATATAAAACAGATAAGATATTCCACACCAAACGTTTCGCCATACACAAATATTCCGAGAAGCAGTTGAAGCGTCGGGCTCAGGTACTGGATGAATCCCATCGTCGATAAAGGAATAACCTGCGCGGACTTCCCGAACCAAAACAACGGGACAGCTGTAACAATACTGCTTGCAATCAGCAATGAAGTGGTAAGGGCTGACGAAGTAAAGAAAGGTACGTCCACACTACTTTCGGCGGTGTAGATCAGAAAGGCGAAGGCAAACGGAAAAACCATCATTGTTTCTACCGTAAGGGCGGGCATGGATTCCAGTTTGGCTTTCTTTTTCAGCAACCCGTATAAACCAAAAGTGGTCGCGAGTAGTAACGATATCCAGGGAAACTTACCGTAACTGACAGTGAAATAGGTAACGCCGATAAAGGCAAGCACAACGGCTATCTTCTGCATGGTGGCAAGACGTTCTTTTAAAAAGATATATCCCAGAAATATATTGACCAACGGATTAATATAATATCCTAATCCTGCCTCGACAATATGGTTACTGGCGACCGCATAGATGTATATTCCCCAGTTGGCGCTGATAACAACCCCCGCCAAACCAAGCCTGAGCAATAGCTTAGGCTGCTTTACATAACTGATAAATGTTTGGCGGTTGGAGAACAAAACCCAGATCAAAAGGAAGACAAACGACCATACGATACGGTGCGCCAACACATTGACAGCAGGAGTACCCGTAATAGCTTTGCAGAAAACAGGGAAAAGCCCCCCGGCTACATAACAGACTACGGCGTAGACGATTCCTTGGTTATAACTTATCGCTTTATCACTCGATGACATTTTGTTGGTATTTAAGCGGACAAAGGTAGGAATTACCTCTTAAAAGATAATAATTGCAGGAGTTTATCAATATAAGTATCTTTGCCAAAGAAATACTGATAGTTATGGAGTATGTAAATATCGGCAATAGGGTTATGAATAATTTCATTCTCAAGACATCCGTAGGGCTTCTTGTGATAGATACTGGTTATGCCGGAGGCTTTGAGCGTTTCAGCAAGGGCTTAGAACGGGCCTCGATGAGAATGGATGAAATAAGATACATATTTATCACCCATGCTCATGATGACCATGTAGGGTATTTGAATGAATTGATGAAAGCCACCAATGCCACGGTTATCATAGATCATCAATCTCCCGAAAGACTGCTATCAGGACAAAATGTATGGGATGGTGGTTATTCTTCCCGGAGAGCGAAAAATTTTGCTAAGTTGTTTACCCTATTTGGTAAAGCAGAACATACATTCCCAGTTGTACCGACAAATATAAACTTCCTGCTTTGGGATGGTAAAGTTCAGGTATTTCAGGAAAACAACATACCACTAAAGATTATATCCCTACCGGGACATACGAA
>DAMCDT010000049.1:0-11724 GCA_032058265.1 Tannerellaceae bacterium | reverse complement strand
TTACTCACGGAGAATGGTTTGCTTTTTTGTGGCGATGCTGCGATGAACGGATTTCCAAGTATTAAAAGAAATATCATCTGGATTGAAGACCTGAAAGCTTACAAGGAAAGTTGGAGGACAATGATCGACTGTGGGGCAAAGCTGATATTACCTTCTCATGGAAAACCGTTTCTTGCGGAAGACCTCGAAAAGTACTACGATAGCTTGACTGAATTGAAGCTATATAAATAAATCAAACATATACTTTACCCGCAACCTTTGAGTCTTTGGTTTTTATCACAAGAGAAGATGCTTTTAGGATACTGAAACCCGTTTTGTTTTGTAACGCTTGAAGAAAATATATGTCCAATATTTTAAAGTAAAACATTTATGAAAATCGAACATTTAGCTATTTGGGCTGACAACTTAGAGGCGCTTCGGGAATTTTATATGAAGTATTTCAACCTGAGTTGTAGCGACAAGTATAAGAGTAAGAGGAGGGATTTTACATCTTATTTTCTCTCTTTCGGCGAGGATAAAACCCGTATTGAACTCATGCATACTTCTGGTATGCAATTTCCCGCTGATAGAGGGAGTCTGAAAGGATTGGCGCATTTCGCCTTGTCGGTAGGAGGAAAAGAAGCCGTAGATGCACTTACCGAAAAGTTGCGCGCGGACGGCTATACTATAGCCAGCGAACCGAGAACATCCGGAGACGGATATTACGAAAGTGCGGTACTGGATCCTGAAGGAAATTATATTGAAATAACGGAATAAAATGTAGAGACGCATACTTGCTTCTCATTATATGTTTGTATCTATACATAATTGTCTATATTTTAAGACGCAAATATGCGTCTCTGCGTAATTATACAACGGATAATCCTTTATATTTGTGTGATAATAAGGAAAATCCCATATTCTACAAAAATACTATATGAAAACAAAGTTGTCCATTGTGCTTATCTCCATACTTATTCTTTCGGGATGCGATATCGGTCCATCTACATCGGATAAAACAATCCGTTTCGGACTGATCGCGGATATACAATACTGTAACTGTGATCCGGGAACTACCCGCTTTTACAGGAATTCTCTCATGAAATTGGATTCGTGCCTTGCTGACTTCAACGATGAAAATATCCGCTTTATAGTAAACCTCGGCGATTTATCCGACAGGAATATGGAAGATCTCGATTCTGTGATAAGTCATCTTAATAAGGCAAATGCTAAAGTGTACAATACTGCCGGAAACCACGATTATCATGGTTTCACAAACAATGATGAACTATACAGCAAATTAAATATGCCGCAATCCTATTATAGTTTTATAGAAGGAAACTGGCGGTTTATTATGCTGAACACAAATGAAGTTGCCTCATACTCGAATATAATGGGCACTCCCAAAGAGGGAGAATTGCTTACTATGCTCGAGCATATAAATCAAACCGGGAAAACAAACGGACAAGAGTGGAATGGCGGTATCAGCCAAAAACAACTTGAGTGGCTTCGTACGGAATTAACTGCTGCACAGGAAAAAGAACAGCATGTATTGGTGTTCTCGCATCATCCCCTATATGCCGCGAAGGGATTGACGGCGCTTAATGACGATGAGATCCTACGTACCGTTTCGACATTCTCTTGTGTAAAAGCAATCATAAGCGGACATCATCATTCCGGTGTTTTCGGTTATTACAACGGTATCCCCTGCATAACTACCGAAGGAATGGTCGAAACAGAATATGAGAATGCGTATGGTATTGTGGAAATTAGCCAAAACAGCATCATTCTAAATGGAAAAGGCCGAACGAAGTCGTATAGTTTTGCCTTGTAATATGCCTGTACTTATTTTAAGGATTATATCGGATTTTCTTTCATAGCAGGCAAAACATATTTCCAGATAAGGTTGAGCTCTCCTTGAATAGCCGTAATATCTCCGGTAACCACCGCGACAGCATCTTTATCAGGCATTACAACGATCAACTGTCCCTTTAATCCATACCCGCTAAAGGCATTATGGCGGCTTCGCCATACATGATAACAATACCCTTGAAACCAGTCGTTCCTGTCCTTTTGCTCCTTTGTGGCAGTCGGCGGAGCTGTTTCCACCTTAAACGAACAGGCATCTTCAACCAATGCTTCGGGAAGCAGTTCTTTATCTTCCCATCTTCCTTTTTGCAACATAAACTGCCCGATCTTAGCGATATCCTCCGTCCTCAGCGACATACCCCAGCCGGCCACATTGATGCCTTCGGGACTTTCTTCCCACCCGGTATCCTCAATCCCCAGCGGCTCAAACAATCGTGGACGGATATAATCGATCAACTTATGCCCTGACCGCTTCTGTATCAGTGCAGATAACATATACGACGCCAGGTTGTTATATTCAAAAACCGTTCCCGGCTTATGCTGGATGGGCGCGGAGAGGAACAACTTAATCCATTCATCATTTCCACTATCAGCCTCCATACTCAATTCCGAAGCCTTATGACCCACCGTCATTGTCAGCAAATGAAAGATTTCCAACTCTTCCAGAAAAAGACTTATCCGGTCAGGCACCTGGTCCGGAAAGTAAGAAACAACCTTATCATGCACATCAAACAACTTTTCGTGAAGCGCAAACCAGCAAGCGACCGCAGTAACAATCTTCGCTATTGAATAAAGCGGATGCGGCTCTTCAGGATCATACCCTCTAAAGAACTTTTCAAACACTACCTTTCCATGACGAACCAGCATAATACTGTCATACTTCAATCCGCTTTTCTCAATGGTAGCAAGATAAGCGTCGAGTCCTTTTTGAGAGATGTTCTCTACTTCAGGGGTGCTTCTAGGTAATTTTTTGTTCATCATTATTGATTCTTTAGATTCACAAAAATAACATATATAATAATATGATTGTTTTTTTAGAAATCTCCTTTTATTATTTGTAAAGAAGGACTTCTTATATACTGAGTTTACTTATTTTTGTCACTATAAATAATTTGCAAAAAATATGACTCTACTGGATGACTTGTCTAAAGAAGATTTAAAAAATTTGGTGCAGATATATGCCCGCAATATTTATGCATTGGATGGCGTATGGTTCCAATCCATCGAACAGGTAGACGGTATGGAGAAAGCGATGGATCACGACAGGAACGCATGGCGTCGGTTTACTGAAACAGAAGGCAGGCGTATTAAGAATTTCCTTCTCCTGCCAGATAACGCAGGCCTTGATGGTTTACAGAAAGCATTGAGTATTCGCTTTTCAGCGCTTGCCAATGATAAGGTAGAATTTATTCGCGAAGCCGATACACTAACCTATAGAGTAGTAGATTGCCGGGTCCAGACAGCACGGCAGGGTAAAGGAATGCCTTTCCATCCCTGTAAGTCTGTCGGTATTATTGAGCATGCCTTTTTTGCTAAGGTTATTGATGAGCGTATTGAATGCGAACCGGTCAGTTGTTTTCCGGATATAACGGATAATTCATGCGCCTGTTCCTGGTGTTTCTTTATTCCCTGAGATAATTTTATATTAATATTATCTTATCCTAACCTGTCCCCTTTCTCTACATATTCTTCGAAAAAGGCATCACGATAGCTGTTCCCTATCCCTATCTCAAACTTATCAATAAAGATATCATTATTGTCGAACGAGTCGATGTGATCGGTATTTACAATGTATGATTTATTCACACGGAGGAATTTGGTTTTGGGTAACCGTTCATGAATTGTCCTGAGATTCATGCGGGTAATGATACGTTGTTCTTTTAGCTGGATGATTACATAGTCTTTTAATCCTTCGATAAAAAGGATATCGGTTAAAGCTACCTTAAAGTATTTGCGGTCTGATTTGACAAAGATGAATTCATTTTCAATCTCTTCTATTCCTGTGTTGGATTTCTCTTCCTGAATAAGAAGGGAATGGTAAGCTATTGCTTTGTCGACGGCTTTATCGAAGCGATCCGTTTCGACAGGTTTAACAAGGTAATCGATGGCATCAAGGTCGTAACTATCCAGGGCAAACTCTGCGTATGCTGTGGTAAATATCACTAATGTCGTTTTGGGTATCATGCGGGCAAACTCCAGTCCTGTTATATTAGGCATTTGTATATCAAGGAAGATCAGGTCTACCACATGATTCATCATGTATGTGGAAGCAGCTAGGGCATTGTTGAACGTTCCGGTCAGGTTGAGTTTGCCGTTCTCTGCTATTAATATTTCGATGGCTTCGCGCGCCAACGGTTCGTCGTCTACTATTATGCATTTCATAATTCAATCATTAATTTCACTTTAAAATGAGTATCGTTTTCTACTATTTCTAACTGATGGCGATCAGGAAACAGCAGTTCCAGCCTGCGGCGGATATTCTTTAATCCCAAGCCGCCTACCTCTTTCTTTTCGATTGCTATTGCAGGCTTTGAGTTTTCGCAGGTAAATAACAGTTTGTTATAATGTACCTTGAACGTGAGTCGTACATAAGATGCGTTTTCACTTTCCAGATTATGCTTTACCGCGTTTTCGACAAAAGGAATAAACAATAGGGGCGGTAACTCGATACTGTTGATATCCCCTTCTTTTGAGATAATATAGTCAAACTTATCACGGCGTATCTTTTCGAGATTGAGAAAGTCATTGAGGAAATGTATCTCAGACGTGAGCTGCACTTTCTCTTTTGTACTGTCGTTTATCTGGTAGCGCAACAGGTCTTCCAGTTTGAAAAGAACCTGTGATGCTTCGTCCGGAGATTTCTTAACCAACACATTAGCATTATTAAGCATATTGAAAAGAAAGTGCGGATTGATCTGGTCTTTCAGATGTTTCAATTCGGATTGAAGTGTATTGGATTCCAGTTCATTAATCCGCATATTATAACTCATCCAGTTCCGGACAAGCAGTATGGCAGATGTACCCGCTACCAAAAAGCCAATGGATGCGAGATTCGATAGTAATCCGAATATTACCTGACCGATTACGATTTGATTTTGTTCAACATGTTTCACATTCTTTCCTTCATCAATAAGTCCTTGTAATGTGCCAATAAGCATTATCACCGCTACTATCGTAATGAATACAGATAGCGTATAAAGCAGTAACTTATTTTTTAACAGGAATCGGGGAGCTAACACAAAAATATTCAGATAAATCAATATGCACATTCCGATATGGTAAAAGAACCATGCTATAAAACGGTCGGAAGTAGTGATCGTTTGATCAGGCACATCCCAGAATACATTAATAGTGATCAGGAGAATCATTAATTGCAATACAACATGACGATGTATCCTGAACTGGGGACTCAGAAGGAAAGCGGGGATATTATTGTCAATCGTATTAAACATTTGATTTATTTGTGAGTTTTAAACTGATAAGGCTTCTGCCGTTATCGTCATAATTCATCCTGTATGATAATGTGTACCGTTCAGTATAAAGCAGATTCAACCGATGACGTATACGTGAGAAGTCTGTTTCTTCATCTATATTACATATACAGGTAAATTCAATTTCGTTTTGTACCACCTGGATATTAATTTCAATAAGCGGTGGTTGTTCGTTTGCATACGCAGCGTTTTGTACTGCCTGCTGTACGAAAGGGATTAAAAGTAAGGGAGGTATAAAAGTTCTGCCTGCCTCAGATCCTGCCACAATTGTATAATTAAAGTGATCGGAATACAGTTTCTCCAATGCCAGGTAGTTATTGAGAAATTTAATCTCAGCACTCAGCAGTACTTTAGTACGGTTGCCATCGTATAACTGGTATCGCAAGAGCTGGCTCAGCTTCAGTATCATGGCAGAAGCTTTCTGCGGATCGCTTTTTGCCAGCACCCCTGTCTTGTTCAATATATTAAATAAGAAGTTAGGATTTACCTGGTCTTTTAATTGCTCTACTTCCATCTGGATATGTTTCTTCTCCAATTGGCTGACGTGTTGTTCTTCAGTGATCCAGTTTTTGAGGAAGACCGTCATAGCCATGCCCGCAACACAGATCAACATAGTCATAAAGAACGATATATTATCGAGGAAGGTAACATAATTAAAATATGATATCCGGCTATGAGGGATATCGAGATAATCGTGAGCAGCATACTCAATATATAGTTTTATGGCCAGCATTATCATGATCAATAGGGAAAGAAACATGATGAAAGCGGTATATTTCTTTTTTAAAAGATAATGGGGGACCAGCACATAGATAGTGAAGTAAACTCCTGTTATATAACCTGCAAATAGAACAAATCCAAACAGATAAATATAATTGCCAACAGCCGTAATATTTTCTATATAGATATAATACGTCTGGTTAAAGGCAATGATTGCCAGCATAAGAATAAACAGTACATGCCTGCTTATTCTATATCGTGGACTGATCAGGAAGTCATACAAAAACGAATGTTCTACTTGCATTATGCCTATCTTCTGTTTGAGGTTTCGAATTTAGTATTTTATTCTCTTATGAGATTAAAACTGTAACTTATAACTTACATTTCCGATTAGGGTAGTTTGTTCGTAAGGTTCAATCACTCCGGTCTGTAAATTGTATTCATGTCCTGAATACTGCGTGGCACCCGTCAGGTTAATTACCTTAACTGCAAACTCATGCGAGGACTTGCGTTTATTTATTTTGAAACTTACAGTGGCATTCGTAATAACCTGGGGCGAAAATTGTTGTGAGTATGCGCGCGACTCATCATATTGTGTTTCTTTGTCGGGATGAGTCATCGTCGCAGCTTCGTCGACCGGCGAATAGCGGTCGCCACCTTGTAGCGTTGCTTTCAGATTTACACTTAGGACATTTTGTTTATAACGTCCCATCATCCATTCTTTTCCTATCAGGCCATTGACAATGAAATTACGGTTAAAACGAGTACTGTGCCATTTACCGTCACCACCGGAATAGCGCGAATCAAACAGGGAACCCGTTATCATATAATACCATCCTTTGTTGAGGTATCTTTCAAGCGTTAAGTCTATTCCCAGATTTCGCCCTTTTCCTTTGTTTACCAATGCTCCTTCAACGTAGAAATTTGTTCTGTTGAGTACGGAATAGGAACCATTCTCCTCAGTTGGAACATCAAATAAATATTGGAAATAAGGCTCGATGCGTAAGTTTACGTTTTCAGACAAGCGATAGTTGTACGACAGCATAAGATGGTGTGTTTTCGTAAAGTCAAGGTCTTTGTTGACTAATTTATCTCCGGTTTCAACCGGACGGACAAAATAGACATCCATCTTCTCCATACGACTGTGAAGCCCATAGGCCAGGGCAAATGTACTGCGGGGGGCCGCCTGCCACTTGATTCCGGCACGAGGTTCGATAGTCCAATGGTTGTTAAGCGCCAGGTATTGGCCGTTGATTCCCACATTAAATGACACTCCTTTGCCCAGTTCAACAGAAGAACTTGTATAGGCCGAGATCAAGTCGGTATTTCCAGAACTTTCAGTAAGGTTTTCAAGTGGCTGTTTTTCAAACGGAGCCAGTTTCATATTCATATCATAATACATCTTGGTGTAGGTGAATCCGGTTTGATTGGTATGCCGTGCGCTGTACTTACGGTTGAAAGACGAAGTTAGAATGATATTTGTATTCTTACGCTTAATCTTCATGAAAGGAGATGATTTGAGGTTTGTGTCATATATATCTTCATCTACATCCATATCAAAATAAGTAGCTGCCAGGCTTGTTTTCCACAATGATTGATTATTGAAGAAATAACGGTGGCTTACTCCTCCCGATCCCGTCCGTTGTTTGGAAACAGTGTATTTAGGATCGTCTTTGTATTCCCATTCACTTGGATCCTGAAGATCCGGCTCTACTTTATCAATCAATCCGGTACCCCATACCGAGAATGTGCCGGCACGCCGTGTAGGGAAATTCAGCTTAAAGTTGAGGTCTTGGTAATCCATTACCTCGCTTAGCCCGACAATCTTTCGGGCCAATCCGGTTGTTGAATAGCGATAATTGATAATGTAGGATGAATTATGCTTCCGGCTGAAAGGACCTTCGGACGTCACATCGATACCTAATATACCTACCTGAAACGTATTTTCGTAACGTTGATTGTTGCCGTTACGCAATTTCATATCGAACACTCCGGAGATGGCATTGCTGTATTCGGCAGGAAAGGCACCTGTAAAGAAATCTGAATTACCTAATACATGGGCGCTGAGGGATGAAAGAAATCCGCCACCTAGTGTAGATACGTCCGCAAAGTGATTAGGATTGGGTATTTCGACATCTTCCAGACGCCACTGCAATAGGTGAGGGGCATTACCATGAATGGAGATACCATTCGATGTAAGGCTGGACGCTACCCCGGCAAAAGAACTGACCAGACGTGCAGGGTCATCAAGCGCCCCGGCATAACGGCTACCTTCTTCCACACTAAGCATCCGCGCCCCGGTGACAGCCATTTTATTAAGCGGTTGTTCCTTATTGACAGACGGACGAACTACTACTTCACTTAACTGTTGGAGGTTTTCCTTAAGAGGAATTTCGAGTCTCACTTCTTTTGAAGAACTAACTAATATTTCGCGTATAACCGCTGGCTCATAACCTACAAACCGTGCTTCAAGATCATGTCTTCCCAGAGATACACCAGGGATTGTAAAGGCGCCGTTTTCATCTGTAGTTGCTGATTTATCAGACTGGCCTATCAGATGAACCGTTGCATAAGCCAACGGATACCCTGATGCCCTGTCGGTAACAACACCACGGATAGTTTGTGTCAGTGGAGTATTATCATCAGAGGATTGAGCCAAAAGGGCAGCCGATGAAATCACCAGTAAAATAAAGATGAGAGTAGCTTTTAGTATTGTTTTCATTTGTTATTGGTTCTGGGTTTAAACTTTTTTGGCGTCTTTTTTTCCTTTCAGGAAAGTCATAATTTTATAGATACGGTCGAACTTGCTTCCTTTCCCGTTATTGTAAGCAAACTCATCTGTCAATACTTCTTCAAAAGCATCTAAGACTGTTCTGCATACTTCGGCATCTATTCCTGATCTTCTTGAAACGCTGTTAATTACATCTCTTTTGTTCATTACTATGTCTCCTTTCATTATTGTTTTTAATTGATAATGCAAACATATAGGAAAGCGAAACCCTCTTTGGAGAAATGAGACGAAACAGCCTTTTTCTGATACGAAATGATGTTTTTGGTATAGGAAGGAAATCTGAGTAGACCTGAATCTAGTGTTTTTATGTAAATAGGTTACAGGCAAATTTTAATAACAAACTTCTGATTTTATTTTGCTAACTAGCAATCTATTAAATGTGTAAGTAAATTATTCTTGGTAATAGCATGTACTTGAAAAAAGATGGTTATCTCATACTCAAAAGAATACAATGTTCTAAAAAAGTTACCATAATGGTTTTATAAAGTTATCATAGTGAATTTATATAAGCATTATGATAACTTTTTATAGTAAAACCATACCATAATTCTTTTTCTGATTTTTATCATTTCACCTATCATCGTCTCCTAACTATTTGGTAGTGAGTTATTGATGGTGAAAGGATAGGTGACGGGAGATTATGATGACAAATTATCCTTCCTCTTCCCATCATCCATTCTGTCACCACTAACGGCTAACATACAGATAGTTAGAAGGCGATGACAGGTGGAACGTGGTTTTTTAAAAAGAAATAAAGGTTAAACAATAAGTCATGGATGGTTATCGCTTGACTGCCCTTATTGTTCCGTCGCTGAGGAACTCGGTAAGTTGCTCTTTTGAGTACATATAATATTCTTCTTCATCGAAATAATCTTCTTCAACCATTTTAGAAGGGAATTTGTAATACTCATATCCATTAAAGAGGACAATTACGGAATCTTGTTCTACGGCATCTACTTTCATAAAGAAATAAACGGATTTGCCGTCTTCATCGTACTTGATAGTATAAATATCTCCAGCCACCGGATTCGCTATATATTCCGCTTTTTTCTTTTGGTTGGAATGATTTTGAAAACCGGCAAAGACAAAGAAACCAACAAAGACGATCAATCCGAAAAACAAATACCATGGCGTACGTGTCATGGATAAATAGTTATTGGCTTTTTCATCGTAGAGTTCCTGGCCGCAGTTAGTACATTCGCCGTAAATATGCTTACGACTTACAGGGAAAAATGGGATCCAGAATAAATGGGCATAGCGTTGATGGACTGTAAACCGGCTTTTATATTCTCCGCAATTTTCACATTTCAAATGTGCATCGTCGTACTTTTTAATTTTAGCACTACGCGTTCCGTAGAAGAAGATCATTTCAAAATACTATTAGAGTTTGTTATTTGTTTATACAAAAGCGAAATTAGTAATATTCTTGTAATTGACAATACGCTAATGGATATTTCCGAAATAATTATTTCTGATCTCGCTTATTTTGCCGATATCAAATAGTTTTATCAATCCGACTGATACACTATCCATTAACGGGCCGTCGTTTTTGTTGGCAGCAAAGGCGAATTTATCCGGATGAAAAATATTGCCGACTACTTTCGTTTTCTTATCCGGATTGTTAAAACACCAATATTCCAATACAGGGGCATCGTCTACTACAGCCTGGATCTCATCATTCATAAGAGCTTCGGAAACTTCTTCAATCGTTTCATACGAAACTAACTCGATACTTCTGTTTTGAAGATAACTTTCTGCTATACCTCCGCTAAGAACACCGACCTTTTTACCCGGAAGGTCGTTTAACGAATGTATGTCATGCATTAATGTAACAGCCGTCATACTGCTGGTTATCGTAGAAGTTACATAGGCCAGCAAACCGATTCCGCATAACATCCATGTTACTGCCAGTATTTTTCCAACCCAGGTATAATTTTCATTATTAACCACACCTGTTTTGATGGCAAGTATAAGCCTGTAAAGACTTTCGGCTAAACCATCTATCCATCCGCGCGGAAATTCCGGGTCTTTCTTACGATGAATAATTGTTAGTATAATAGTGAGGAGTAAAATAGCTAAAACTATCCAGAAGTATGCTTGTATATGCCCGTTTTTTCTTAATTCGCCCCAGATAGACCGGCTGCCTTCTGTCTTTACCATTATACGCAGTCCCGAATCATACCAGGGAAATGAGAATTTGAAGATTTTTGCCCTGTCGTAAGTTACGGAGATATTGCTTACAGCCATTTCTATATCATCATTCATAAGTGCTTGCATTAATCGGTTCCAATTATTATATTCGATATATTCTGTCCTGATATTAACCTCATCTTCTATCAATTCCCATAAGTCGACAGCCATTCCTCTAAAATAACCCATGCTGTCCTTCATAACAAATGGTGGGCTTATATAAACGCCTACTTTCGCTTTTATTATTATTGCTGTTTCCTGGGCAGTATTTTTGGGGCAGACCATAAAAACCAAACAAAAGATAAGCCCCATTCTTTTTAAAGTGCTCATAAATAATCTAAGAATTTTTTAAGACTGAAACAGATTAACCTTCGATTTAGTTGAGAGATAATTTGGTATTAATTGATAGTTTTTCCGTGCGCTTATATTCGAATTGACTATTATTCTGGGGGAAATAATAAACGAACCAATATTTGATTGGTTTCTTCAAAATACCGGATAAGAAAAACGGCATTTTTGGGAAAAATGATATAGAAAGTAATTTATATTGTCAGGTTGTATTATTTCCTGAAGTTTCTGAAAAGGACTATAAACAATATAATTCCCCCAAAGGCTATATAGGGGATGAAGAATAAAACATAGATAAAAGCCATGCTAAAAACCATTAATAGAATGCCTTCCAAT
>DAMCDT010000048.1:0-16131 GCA_032058265.1 Tannerellaceae bacterium | reverse complement strand
AAAAAATCATGATTAGACTGTTAATTTTAATTAAATTTCAATTCATGAAAATGATAATTCTTGCTATTATATTCATTATAGTTTGAAAATATTAAGTTCAAGAATAGTACACCTATCCAGATAGGCATTGGTTTTGGTTATTCATTTTAAAAAAATAAAGAGGTCTCACCTAGTAATATATAAGAATACTATTTAAATAACCCTGTTAGAATAAACTAAGAGGGTATTTATATTTAGACTCACGATATCTTACATTTCTTTTACATTGCGGTTATTTATTTTACTAATTCATCCATGGTAAATAAAATTTTTAGAATTAGAATAAGTACACTTCGATACTTGTTTTCAGTTAGTAACAAGAATGGACATGCCTTGCAACATGATATGTTAAACAAGGCTAAAAATGTGTCTTGTTTTACACCTAAACCCAGATAGGCATATTTTACTTTGTCTGCTATGATAAAGTCATCGGCTTGCATTACATCCTGATAATGGCGGTTAATATCCATACGGATTTTAATCCAATGCAAGGTTAGTTTTTATTGCCAATGTGCTTATGCCTGTCAGTCTTACAGGGACTGTTTCCATCCGGTTTAGAGTTATTCCTCTTGAGATAGAATAGAATTTTAAAAGTACTTCTCATCGCTCAAAGTTTAAACGTTATAAAATTAGTCTACTTTGAGTTATAAGAGGTTATAAGCAATAACGCAAGATGCCGGTTAATAGAGACTTATAGCCAATTTGCAGTTTTGTCGCAGGTAATGAAAAAGTAACTGAACTTTGTCTTACCTTTGTCTATGGTAGGCTTTTACCGTCCAAAAGAAAAAGCCAGACTAAGGACTTTACCCGCACATTATCAGTCGGTTGTTCCCGTTTGACTAAAACTTGCTTTTTGAATTACACTATTATTTTAAAAAAACCCTAGGCTTTTGTTTTTAAAAGCTTAGGGTTTTGTCGTTAAAACCAGGGAGCTTTGTAAACAAAGCCCTATAGCTTTATTGGAGTAAAATATTTTCAAAAAACGAAAATTACAACCTTGTTTATTTATAAAATATATTTAATTTTGGGCAACAATAATTATGATTTTTCGAAACTAACCATGTAATCCATTGAGGGATTATTTATACAAAAAGAAGAAGCAGTATACAAGATGAGGTATGACTGCTTTATTTATGAAACTAATTTAATATATACTTTACTCAGATGAAAAACTTATTTAGTTTATTGGCCCTTTGTTTTATTATAACCGGGTGTGTAAAAGGTGGCACCGATGTTGAATATGAAGACAATACGACCATTGTCGGGCATTGGAAGCAAACAATCCATAATGTGAATACGTATTACCTCGACGCGGATAAAAAAGTCCTAAAATATTATTATTACGATGAATCGGGTAAGGAGATTCATATAGTAAACGGTAATTATACCATAAAGGGTGACAGTATTTACGCTAAAGAATTATTGACAAACAAATACCGCAATTATTATTATTTTATGCCTCATTGCAACGGATTGTTCTTCGGTGATTCTAAAATAGGATTTATTAGGGTCAAATAAAATCTTACTAAATTGTATTTTACGTATTATGACGATAATAATACGTAAAATAAGTAATGGATTATCATCTTTCTAACTTTCTTTGTTTCATATAATAATTTAATATCATGAAACTAGGAATTGATTTAGGAGGAACGAATATCCGTATCGGAAAAATGGAAGAGGGAGAGATAATACAAAAGATCTCGGCCCCAAGTCCCTCGAAAATGAACTTGGAGGAATCACTTATTTATTTGAAATCCGTTATTGCACCGTTGGTTTCTGACGGTGTGGCGGGAATTGGTATTGGCGTACCTTCTGTGGTGGATGTCGACCGTGGCATTGTTTATAATGTAACGAATATCCCCTCATGGGAAGAGGTGCATTTAAAAGAGATCCTACAAAAAGAATTTAATATACCCGTCTGTGTAAATAATGATGCGAACTGCTTTGCTTTGGGAGAAAGTAAATACGGAGAAGGCAAACCGTTTGCTAATATGCTGGGCGTGACTCTGGGAACCGGAGTAGGGGCAGGAGTCGTAATAAATAACGAACTATATAACGGAAGCAATACAGGCGCCGGAGAAATAGGCTGTATGCGTTATTTGGATAACGTTTACGAACATTATTGCGGAAGCGAGTTTTTCACCACTTACCATAATACAACCGGAAAGGAAGCGGCTGTCCGGGCAAAGAACAATGATCCCGAAGCTTTAAAAATATGGGATGAATACGGAAATCATTTAGGAGAACTCATTCAGGCTATATTGTATGCCTATGATCCGGAAGCTATCGTATTCGGCGGAGGTATTACAGACGCTTTCCCTTATTTCTCCAAAAGTATGAACGAATCATTCAAAACATTTTATTATCCTAAAACCATAGAAAAATTACAGATCAGGATATCCCGGAATCCGGATATAGCTATCCTGGGAGCTGTTGCCCTTGTCGAATAGTTATACTACCTTTTAAATACCACATCTTTATGAGACTATTAATCACTAATTGTATGCTTGTTTTTTTATGTGCATGTATTACCTCATGTACAGCAGAAGCTAATGAAAAGACTATGTTGGCAAAAGAAATTTTATTGTCGGATAATTGGATGCTCAGCTCATCTTCCTCTTTGAACCAGGGAGGAGAGATGTTATCCACATCGACAGCAACAACTGATTCCTGGTACCCTGCTACAGTACCTTCTACGGTAATGGGAGTATTGACGGCAAACGGATTATATGAAGACCTGCTTTTTGGCCTGAATTATAAGAAAGCTGACCGTTCTCCTTTCGACGTATCCTGGTGGTACCGGACTACATTTAAAATTCCGGCTTTGTCGGAAGGACAACACGTCAGCCTGCAGTTTGACGGTTTGACTTACCGTGCCAATATCTGGTTGAATGGAAAACAGATCGGTTCCAAAGATGAAATCTACGGAACATTCTGCCGTTTCAACTTTGATATTACGGATTATCTTCAGGAGGAAAACGTTTTAGCTGTGGAAATCTTCCGTGCCCGGCCCGGTGAACCTAACATGGGATTTGTCGATTGGAATCCCCGTCCGCTGGATGAAAATATGGGAATCTTCAGGGAAGTAAGATTGAATATTACAGGTAACGTTGAAATGAAAAACACATGGGTTCGATCGACTATCAATAAAGCGACGCTGGATGAAGCCTGGTTAAATATTGAAACGGAACTATCCAACCTGGCTGAAAAGGAAAGAAAAGGAAAGCTGGAAGGTACAATTGAAAATATTCATTTCTCCGTTCCTGTAACGTTATCAGCCGGAGAAAAGAAAACCATCAAGGTAACTCCTGAAGATATTAAAGCATTGCATATAAAGAATCCCCGCTTATGGTGGTGTAATAACATGGGCCAACCTGCTTTATATAAATTAAACTTACAGTTTGTAACTGGCGGAGAAGTATCTTCAAAGGAAGATGTAACCTTTGGTATACGCGAAATAGAAACTTATTTGACTGCCCAGGGACATAAGGGGTTTCTTTTAAACGGCAAAAGAGTGTTGATAAAAAGCGCCGGATGGACAGACGATATCTTTTTAAGGGACTCACCGGAAACAAATGAAATACAGGTACAATATGTAAAAGACATGAACCTCAATTCTATCCGCTTTGAAAATATATGGGGAACAAGCCGGAACATATATGATCTATGCGATCGATACGGATTACTCGCAATGGTGGGATGGAGTTGCCAGTGGGAGTGGGAAAACTATTTCGGTGGCCCGGAAAGTAATTTCGGATGTATTCAGACTGAACATGATAAGGATCTAGTATATCGGTATTTTGATGATCAGGTTCATTGGTTAAGAAACCATCCTTCCATTATCGCATGGTTAGGCGGAAGCGATATGTTGCTGCACCCAAGCCTCGAAAAACGGTATATGGGCTTACTGGCTAAAATTGATAATCGCCCGTATATAGGATCAGCTGCAAATAATGTCAGTGAAGTAACAGGCCCTACCGGAATGAAGATGGCTGGCCCTTATGAATACGTAGGCCCTAACTATTGGTTTATTGACAGTAAATACGGAGGGAATTATGGTTTTAATACAGAGACGGGGCCGGGTGCACAAGTTCCCGTATACGAATCACTTCTAAAGATGATGCCGGAAGAAAAATTATGGCCGTTGAATGAGTATTGGGATTATCATTGTACCACTTCAACGACAGCCCTTAATAATATGAAACCTAACACAGAAGCTGTGGAAGCCATGTTTGGTAAAACGACCGATCTGAACAGTTACCTGAACCGTTCTTACCTGATTAACATGCAATCGACAAAGAGCATGTTTGAGGCTTTCCGCGTTAATCCCTCTGAAGCAACCGGTATCGTACAATGGATGTTGAATTCGGCATGGCCGTCAATGTATTGGCAATTATATGATTTCCATCTTATCCCGGTGGCTGCTTATTACGGTGTAAAAAAAGCAAACGAACCATATCAGTTAATATATAATTACAAGGATAACGGTATTTATGCAGTAAATGAAACCGATAAGGAAATAAAAGATATTGCTGCTATCATAAGAGGTTATACTACGGATTCAAAACTACTTTTTGAAGAAAACCTTACCATTACATTAGAAGCGAACAGTGTTAAGAATATCTATACCATAGATAACTCAGCAAAGAATACATTCCTTTCCATGATAATGAAAGATAAGGATAATCAACTGGCCGACAACTTTTATTGCTTATCATCCAAAGAGGATAAGTATGATTGGGATAAAACAATATGGGTAGGTACTCCAATGATTGGGTACGGTGATTTTAAAGAGCTGACCCAATTACCTGCAACCGAATTAAAGGTCACCATACAACCTCTAAATAATAAAGAAGGGATAACCGTTGAGATCGAAAATCCATCGGAAACAATAGCCCTGTTAGCTCAATTCGCGTTGTGCGATAACAATAAGGAAATCATTTACCCTGTATTCTGGTCAGATAATTACTTAAGTATCTTACCTGGAGAAAAGAAAACCCTTACATGCAAATACGATCAATCGAGGCTCAACTCCATACCAACGACACTTAAAGTAAGCGGTTGGAATTTAGCAGAACAAAGAATAGAACTGAAATAATTGAAAGTTGAAAGTTGAAAATTGAAAATTATTACTATGTTTAGTTTTCAATTTTCAATTTTCAACTTTCAATTATAATTATGGCTCGTGTGATTTTGTTAACTGACTTTTCGGAAGAATATGCTAAATTGCTTCTAAAGGGGATTGTAAAGTATTCCAAAGAGCATGAGCCGTGGGTGTTATGTAAAATGCCTCATTCGTATCGCGATCAATATGGAATAGAAGGGGTATTGCAATGGGCGTTGAAATGGAAAGCTGATGCTATAATTGCACAGTTTTATCCCTCTGATAATGTAAGTATTTTCAAACAAAATGGGATTATAGCGATTGCACAGGATTTCAAATCCCGCTTTAAAGAGATACCTAATATTACAGGTGATCATTACTTAGCTGGGAAAATGGGAGCCGGTTATTTTATCCGGAAAGGTTTCAAAAACTTTGCCTTTTATGGTTTCAAGAATATTGTATGGTCGGAAGAAAGATGCAATGGGTTCAGGGACGAATTGTCAAGATACAATCTGGAAAACTCCTTTTATGAATATCAGAATACCGATCAGGACGCCTTATGGTACTATGAATCCGATATGCTCAAGAAATGGTTGCAGGTGTTGCCAAAACCGGTAGCTATCATGGCTTGTGATGATAACCAGGGGCACCATATTACCGAACTATGTAAACAATATCATATACAGGTACCCGAACGGGTGGCCGTCTTAGGAGTCGACAACGACGAACCGGTTTGTACCCTATCTGACCCTCCTTTATCTTCCATTAATCAGTCCGTTGAAAAAGGTGGTTATGATACAGCTGCCCTTATTGATGCTATGATGCAAAACCCCGGCGTGCAAACAACAGATATCATCGTTAATCCTACCCATATAGTTACCCGCCAATCTACCGATATTTATACCACTGATAATAAAAATATAGCCATTGTTTTAGAGTACATTCATCAACAAACTGGCCGGAAACTGAATGTGGATGAATTGGTAAGCCTTGTTCCGCTTTCCCGGCGTTTACTGGAAATTCATTTCAAAGAAGTAACGGGCATGGCAATCTACACATATATCTTAAACCTGCGTATTGATAAGTTTGCGCAACAGCTGTTAGAATCGAATGCTTCCATTTTAGATATCGCAACTGATATGGGTTTTTCAGATTATAAAAACGTCTCCCGCCAGTTCAAACGCGTTAAAGGTTGTTCACCATCAGAATACCGTTTTCAACATTTGTAGTTTATATTTATTATAGATGAGTACCAATAAAAAAATAACGTACATAACTTATTAAGATTATGTACGTTATTTTTTCAATTATGGATTAAAAGTTATTTTGATTTTAACTCTTTAATGCGGATGTTACGGAACTTAACCATGGAACCGTGTCCGAGGAAACCGATATGTCCTTTCTTATTTAATAATCCCGGATGATCCTTTTTATCAGCAGTACCATTCTTGGATGCTTCACGGATATTGCCGTCGAGTATAACTTCACCATTGAGTGTAACTTTGATATGATCGCCGTCGGCTATTACTTCCTGGTGATTCCATTCTCCAACGGGTTTTAAGAAACCACGCTTAGCCGGGATGACACCGTAAACAGAACCATGATATTGATAGATCTCGAGGTCGCTGTAAACAGGATGTTCGTTATCCAGGATTTGTAACTCCATACCTACATAAGCGGCATCGCCTTCCATGGGTGTACGGATGCCTAATCCATTGTTAGCCGCAGGAGTCAGTAAGAAATCAAAACGGATTACAAAGTTCTCAAACTCTTTCTTTGTATAAAGATTACCGCCCGAACCTTTTCTTGGGATTAAAGTAATTGTTCCGTCCTGCAATGTGTAGTCTGTTGTATTGCCTGTCCATTCATGCATATTTGTTCCGTCAAAGAGAATTTTATAACCTTCTTTTGCTTCTTCGGATGTAAGTTTATAAGGCTCTGTACGTTCCAGTTCCTTGACATAAATATTGCGGTAATAGACTTTGCTACCATGTGCCTGTAATTCGATCTGTTCAACCGGGAAGATCGGTAATTTACGATCCCAGAAGTTTTCAAGTATTACATTATCCGTCACCAATTCACCGTTTAGATATACTGTAACCCGGTCGCCAACCATTTTAATATACATGGTATTCCATTCACCTAGTTTATTATCGGCCACCTTTAACGGTTTGCTTTCGTGTGTCTGATTATTATATAATCCACCTGAACCAACCTGTGCTCCTACATCCACCCGGGAAATATCCCATATCTGCACTTGTGGAGTACCGCGTAGATAAACTCCCGCATCCGGTTCCGGCCCGTCCGGATCAAGCTTCCAGTCTACATACATTTCAAAGTCACCGTATTGCTTTTCCGTACAGATATTGTCATAACCGGTACCATCGAAAACCAATAAACCGTTTTCTACTTTCCAGTCTTTGCGCATTTGCTCATTCGCTTTTTCCTGCGCTTTCGCTAATTGGGCAGGCTTCATTTTTGCCCTTGCGACCGGGTTCTCAACCAATCCTTTCCAACCGGTCAGGTCTTTGCCATTGAACAAAGAAACGAATCCTTCACCTGCGGGCATTTCATCCAGGTGCTTTTTAATAGCTTCCCGTTGATAACCCGCATCCGGATTGTCCAAAACATTGGATACTTTATTCAATAAAGCCCTTACGTTCGTACCGGTAAAGTCAGGATTTGCCAAAGCAATCTTCATCACTGCATTAGCCGCAGTTTGTTGAAGGGGCTTTTCATCCAGGTATTCACCTGCTAATAACATTCCCAGGAATGTATTAGTATCACCAATTCTACGTAATATTTGATTCTTTTGTCCGTCGGTTTTAGCTATTTCCATAGCATTCCTAAGTCCTAGTAAACGGTTTTCTCCGGTCATTTCAGGATTGGAAATCAACTTAATATATCCGGCTAATGCCTTTTCTGAATAAGATGAACCATCTTTGGCAATTGTACATAATTCTTCTGTTGCTTCGATGCCTTTCCAGTTTAATAGGGCTTCGAATGCGGCATCTTTGGCTGCTCCGCTGCCTTGTTTGAAACCGTTTATGATAGTTTCCAAAGCTTTTTCGTCACCTGTTTCCGCTAAAGCAATGTAATAAAGGTGCTTTTTACTTTCTCCGGCCTGGATCATACGTCTGGAGAGTGTAGAAACCTTGTCATTTTGCGATTGAGAAGCAATGGAAGCAATAACTGCCTGTTGCAAAGGGGCGATTATAGCTCCTTCCGCAGTTTCAAGCATACCCGATAAGAGTGTAAAATCTTTTTCTGTGACAACATCTTTCAAGGCATTATAAGCTTCTTTTTTAACTTCAGCCGAACCGGATTTCATCAATTCCAATACGCTGTTTACATTGGCTGATGCTTTACGTAAGGAAAGCAGTTCCAAAGCAGCGATCTTACCTGAGTCGTTCGCTTGCGGAATGATCCGTGCAACAGAAGGGGATATATCTCCTCTGAAAGAAGCCAGCGTGTTTTTACCAAGCGAAATAACCTGCGGATCAGTATTGGTTAATAATCCTGCCAAAGACGGGATAACGGCGATATCACCTATTTTAGTCAAAGCCCATGCAGCCGCTTGTTTTACTGCGAAATTTTTGTCATTTAATTGATCCAGTAAAACCTGTCTGGCAGGCAGGTCAAAACGGATATCCAGATTTTCAAGAATATTATTTTTTTCTTCGCATTCAGCCTCGCGCGCCAACCAGTTTAGAATATCTGTTTTCACCTCGGGCTTGGCTTTTGCCATTGTTTTGATCAGATCAATATACACATTGTTATTAGCAAAAGAAGAAGTATAGTCTAATGCTGCGTTCCTGTAATCCGCAGACGGATCTTTTAAGGCAGCCTGAACCAAATTCATTCCTTTTTCTTTCTGAATTGAAAGTAGTATCTGTAAAGCAGCTTCACGGGTATGTGTTTTACCGGCTTTAGCCGCTTTCTTTAACAGATCGTTAGCCGCTTTCTCTACTTCTTTGATGTCCCCTTGTCCGGCAACGCGCTTCAGTAAAGCGATGTAGGCTTCGTTAGCGCCTGTTTTATCCATGGCATATCCTGCTTTCTCCGCTGCTTTACCAAGTGTTTCGATCGATGCTTTGCTTCCAATCCTGCTTAAAGTATAAAGAACATCTTTCTGGAAATTTTCATCACCTGTACCTACCATTCCTTTAATCAGGTCTTCCTGGACATTTAGTTGAGCTTCGCCGATAGCGAGGATAGCATCACGCTGGGTTTTAGGAGTTCCCATCCGGCGAAGCAAAGAGGCTTGTAAAGCCTGTGCCGCTTTTTCCGTTCCGATGGAAGCCAGCGCCCTTGCGGCAGGACTGCTTAATTCTTCCTGGTTCAGGTAACGTCCCAATGCATCAACGCTCTCATCTTTTCCGACGATCTGCAATTGGCTGATGATAAAAGCTTTCGTTTCCCGTTCCGTTGCCTGATCTAATGCTTTAGCATAGGCATTGGCTGTTGTTAAGCGTGCAGCCTCTTTTCCATTTTCAGCAACATAATGGGAAAGTCCGCTAAGGGCATATTCTACCTGCGCGTTACTTCCCTGCCCGGGAGCACGCATCATCTGTATTAATGCCATAATTCCACCTTCTCCTGTAGAAGCAAGGTCACTTATTTGTTTATCGTAATCTGCCTGGTTGTTGGCAGGCATCTGAGCCAGCACATCAGCAACGATCGTTTGGCTTGTGCGTTGTGCCATCAATACGCTTACACAAAGGAGCAGAATCGAAATAGATAAATATATTTTCTTCATAATTTTCAATTTTCAATTTTCAATTAAATGTTCCAGGGTGAACGCATTGGCTGGTCGATCAGCCGGTTTGCCGCTTCGTCGTTAATAAACTCAAGTTTTACCGGATCAAAATGGAGCGTACGGTTCAGCCGTAAAGCGATAGCACCCATATTCACGATCGTAGCAGAGCGGAAACCGTTTTTTTCGTTCAATCCGAACGGCTGACGTGTTTTCACACATTCGATGAAGTCTGTTACCTGAGGAGTTGGTTCAGGGTAATCAGCCAGTTTCTTTTCCCAGTTAGGAATATCACAAACAAAATTCTTATATACATTTCCATTCGGCCCCGAAATGTAAGGAGTATTCGGATCACCGAAATCACCACCCCAGAGAACAATCTGGCAACCATCATCATACGTATAGGTGATCGAACGCCATGTACCTACCGCATCCGGATGTTGTTGAGGCGCGTCAACTTCTACCTTGACAGGACTTGTATTGTCTTTATCCAGCAGATATTGCACAGGATCGATATAATGCTGTCCCATATCACCTAATCCGCCACCATCATAATCCCAATATCCACGGAATGTTTGATGCACACGGTGGGCATTGTAAGGTTTATAAGGAGCCGGGCCTAACCAAAAATCATAATCCAGTTCGGCAGGAATTGCTTGGGGTTCAAGATAATCTTTACCAACCCAGTAGAATTTCCAGTCGAAACCGGTGTGTTTACTGATCGTAACCTTTAACGGCCAACCCAGCATGCCGCTTTGTACTAATTTCTTCAAGGGTTTAACAGGAGTTCCCAGTCCGTAGAACTGGTCTTCAAAGCGGAACCATGTGTTCAGGCGGAACATGCGTCCGTACTGTTTCATAGCTTCTACCACTCGTTTGCCTTCGCCAATCGTGCGCGTCATTGGTTTTTCACACCAAATATCTTTACCCGCTTTTGCCGCTTCAACCGACATGATTCCATGCCAATGCGGAGGAGTTGCGATATGAACGATATCTACATTGGGATCGAGTATCAAGTCACGGAAATCATGATAGGCCGCTATGTTTCCCTGAACCAGTTTTTTACCTAGTTCCAGGTGATTCTTGTCGACATCACAGACAGCTACCAGGCGGGTTCCGGCATAATTCACATGCCCGCGTCCCATGCCTCCGGTTCCGATAATACCTTTTGTTAGTTGGTCACTTGGGGCAATGAAGCCATTACCCAATACATGTCGCGGCACAATCGTAAAGGCCGCAATTCCACCAAGGGTCTTTAAGAAATCCCTCCTGTTTGTTCTCATAGCACGAATATATTGTTATATGTTAGCAATTATACAAAGTTGGCTCACAAATATAGTGAGAATCTCGCAAAGATAGGCAAAATGAGGGGGAATAGAGTAATCTCAACAAAGTAATGCAAGCCGAGTACTGTCCAGATTTCCTTCATGTTCAAAGCGGTAGATATGTACATTTTCATCATTAATTTTATCATTCAAGTAATATACAAGATTGTAGCCCGATGCCTCCAGGGCTATGTTTGTCAGGTATTCTCCGGCAACTGTTTGTAAAGGGTGATTGATCGTTTTATCCATATTATTTTGAGCGAATATGTTAAATGAGTAACATACTACCAAATAAATAACGGTAATTCGTTTGCTAATGAGCAATACCCTAAGATTTTGTTTTACTTTGTCAATCCAAGTATCAATTGCCCGTTCTCGTCATAAGCCTTATATTCTTCGGGTATTAGTCCTTTACGGGCATGGCTGGAAAGCAAGTCGGCGCCCGGAATGATTTTAGTACACAGGGTATAATCCATACCTGCCGGAGATTTTTTCGCCTATGGCAGGGTTTTGTATTGGTTTTAAAACTGATCTATTTCACAATTTTCTTTGTCCAACCTGAACTACCCTGCACAACAATTACTTCATTTTTAGAAATATTTCCGAGAGGAAAAGTAACTTGTCCTATCTGCTTTTTTATCTTATATAATAAGGTCCCGTTAAAAGAATAAATATTTATTATCTCAGCAAAGGGGGTATTTATAGTTAAAACAGGATCATTATAACTTACTCTTATATCCCACTGATCTGCTATTTTCGTATTACCCACCAGATTGTCCATTTCTCTAATATCAAAATATTTCCAACCATCTGCATTTGCATATTTCTGGGAAGAACCCTTAGGAACAAACAAGTAAATAGAAGATGTTGGTGTGGAAGGAAAAATATCTGAAGAGACAACAGGAGGTATATTTCTTTTTACTGTGATTGTTCCCAAAACGGAACATCCGTTAATTAAGGCATTAGCATCTATATATGAGACGCTACCTGGAATAACCAGAGAGGATAACCTGCCGCTATAAAAAGCGAGACTTCCTATACTATCCACAGTAGAAGGCACAATATACTCCCCCGTTTTTCCCGGAGGACATTGTATTAATTTTGTCCTGTTCCTATTTAATAAGACTCCATTATCACTTGCATAATAAATGTTTGAATCATCAACCTCAATGTTTATTAAATTATTACAATAACCAAAACAAGCACTTCCTATGTATGCGACACTCTTCGGTATAATGATTGAAGCTAATGCATCACAATAGAAAAAGGCATCTTCCTCAATGTTTATAACGCTATTTGGGATAATCAATGATATTAATTTACGAGAATAAGAAAAACAATTACTACCCAGATTTATAACCGATGACGGTATTAGATAGTTATTACTAGATTTACCGGCAGGAAATTGCAATAGCCTTGTTTTATCTTTATTAAACAATACACCATCTTCGCTGGAATAGAATATATTAGTAGGATCTACCTCTATTTTTGTCAAATTAGGGCATTGATAGAAAGGGGTTGATTCTTCTGCATAATCGCTCATAACGATACTGGTAACATTCTTTGGGATTACGACTGAGGTTAAAAGACAATTAGAAAAAGATAAAGCATCAATTGTATCTACAGAGGAAGGAATAACGTAGTCTTGAACCACAGCATTTGGATATTGAATCAGTCTTGTTTTGCTTTTATTAAAAAGCACTCCATTCTCACTGGAATAATACGCATTATTGGTATTTACGTCTATTTTATAGAGTTTTAGACAGTTACTAAACGCATATTTTCCAATTGCAACTACACTACTTGGTATATTTATTGAATTTAATAACGCATAACTTAAAAACGCATATCCTCCAATACTAGTTACACCTTCTTCTATTGTTAGTGCCCGTATCATATCCCGATATTTATACCAAGGATAATAATCGCTCCGTGCTCCTTCCGTCATCATGCCTGCTCCACTAATTGTAAGTTCCCAATCTGCATCCAGTACCCAGGTAAGATTGTCGAGCCCCCCCCTTTCAACAATGTCATCATCGTTATTCTTATAACTATTGCTTATATTATTCGCAATCAATGAGCCTACATTGTTAGTCGCCTGCCGAAAATTATAGATAGAAGGGTAAGTTTGATCATTTTCAGCGCCTGTAAACCATTCTACACTCTGTATAATCTCTGGATGGAAGCTATCAGTTGCCTCTTCCGGCGTTATAGCTACGGTAAGTATTTTAAACTGTTTCTGTGAAGAAGTTACATCAGGTATTCGTTTGCCATTTTTTGCAATGATATCATCAATGGAGTAATGGGTAACCATAGTTGAATAAAAATACCCTTCAGAAAACGGATAAGCTCCCTCCATGTCATAGCTATTTCCACTATATACCTCTAAAGTAAAGCTTTCATTTCGTAGTTCTTGTGAGGACTTCAGCCCCATCAGATACAACTCTATGTCAGAATAAGGCAAGCTATTACCCCCATTTGCATTAACGCCAAATCCACCATACTTAAATGATCCATCCGCATTTTTTTCATCTGAAGATACGCTTGCTTGGTATAAGGTTTTCCCTTCTACTCCATCTACTTTCTCTTGCACTTTACGGACATACTTAAATCCGCCCAATTGTCCGCCTCCGTTACTGACTCCCCAATGTCCGTTATAGTTCACATTGTTTTGGTCATATGTTGGGCAAATAAAGGCAGCCCAGTTATGGGACAATTCATGCAAAGCAGGACCATTCAAGATAGCGTTATAATAAGGAAAGTATATAACTGACTTCAATTTGCCGCTTGAGCCCCAGAGTGCTGTTTCATCCGCTATATCGACACCAACTCCCTGAATATCATTGCTGACATGAATATTCATACCATAAAACCCCAAGCTATTTATAACACTATTATTTTCCGGAATATTGAGAACAAAGAAAATAAAATCAAAATCATCTTCAAATTTAGAGTAGATGCGGTTGGTTAAAGTTTTTAATGCTATCGTATAATGCCCTCTGCTTAGAAGATATTTCCAAATATCATTATCTACTTTTATTTCTAATAAGCTACTGGATGGATCTGTTGTATCGTCAAAAAGAAATAATCCGCTCCCTAAATTCTGATTAAATTGAGCCTTAACCTCACCAGGCATGGATTGTTTTTGCAAAGTTGGAGGTACTAACATCTCATCAGAAAGCGAATTAATATCAATTATCTCATTAAGAGATTCTAATGTCCATTTATTATCAATAATTGGTCCCGAATTTTGTCCAAACGTATTGAGAGAGTATGAAAACACTAATACTAACAAGAAATACCTTTTCATTTTATCGTATCTTTTTTGTTGAAATTTCACTATTATTTCTGTAATATTAATATTTTTTTTTAAAACTGGAGTATTAATTAAAATTATTATTTATTATTAACTTTCATATTGCTCGACCTGCTTGCGGATGAATTTAGGCTATATCCAATGATTTATATGATACATTTACAGAACGAGATGATTATAGGCTCGTAATACAGTATCCGTTAAAGTAAAAAAAAGAAAACAAATAGATGAAAATTAATGGAGGAATGTTCCTTTTTCTCATTCAGTACTTTTTTTTAGACTGAGAAATTATATATTTGTAAATATTATTTAAAGCTATACCTTATGAAAGATAAAAAATTGAGTTTATATTTATTTCTTTTTGTGTTATTAACCATTGTAGTCATAATATCCAGATTTTATTTTAATACAGACGAATTACATAAACTTTTATTATTCACTTGGCCTATAAGTGTATGTTTTTTAATATGGATGACTCAAAGCTATACTTTTAAAAAGAGAACTATTCTATCACTCCTTATGTCGGTTTTGGGATTATTACTTTGGTATAATCCACTTTTCTCTGGCATATATATTGCTCTTCCATTTCTATCTGGAGCGTTGGCTATACTTTCCAGTCATTTTGTAGAAAAATATGTATAAATAACAGATTAATCCTAAATATTTAGATGTTCCTGACTACTATATATAAAAGATTGTATCAGTCAAATAATATAACATTAATATTGGGAGGTATTGTATTACCTGTCTTTTTTAGCTTAATGGTCAGTCTTCTTACAATTTACTTCCCCGATCTTGTAACTAATGAGGACGACAATGATGTTTGGGTTCTGATAAGAGAAAATCCATACTTTATACTAATATATATGTTAATTATTGGTCCCTTAGGGGAAACTGCTATTCAGTATATACCCGCCAAATTAGCCTCTTTTACTTACTCAACACATAAATATGTAGGTTTTGCTTTAATTATTCTGTCTGCATTAGTCTTTGCTTTACTACATCTTCCTGATCTAATTTATTTTGTCGCCTTTTTTTTGCGGGGCTGATTTGGGCTGTAATATGTTTTATATTGATTCGGAAGAGATTTTATCCTTATCTGATGATTAGTATGATCCATTGCTGCTATAACTTCGCATTGTTATTAATGGACTATATTTGTTTTGAATACAAGTAATGTTTGTATTTGTTAAGCGTTTATTAGCTTAATTGAAAGCTTTGATCAGGAATGCCGTATTTAGCCGTAGATAAGCGCCGACTGAAAAGCTGGTGGAGCTTTTTTTATTGAAGTTGCCTTCAGTGGGTGAATGAGCTGTTGTTGACAGGTGTTGATAAACATCGAGATCAATACCAAGCGAAATCCCTTTACTGAATGTTTTAGAATATTCAACGCCTAATGTTATCATTTGTGGGTTATCAAAAGTAAGGTTGTCCTTCGAAGTAGAAACTGCTCCATAAAACGGATTTCCCAACATGGATATGAAATCATTACATCTCCAATAAGAGGTTTTCACCCTGAAATCGGACAGGTCTGCCGACGCGCGGGCGTAAATACCGTAACCGTCGTCAAAAGGCCACAGGCTGCCTG
>DAMCDT010000047.1:0-16161 GCA_032058265.1 Tannerellaceae bacterium | reverse complement strand
ATTTAATCTGGCAAATGTGATTATACAGACAGACCGTCAGGCTGACGATAAGTTAATGTTTATTGAAGGCTGGACAACCGACGATAAAGCGGAAACGATGGTGAGCGAATTGGATAAGCAAGGTTATTTCGTTCAGGAAGTTGAGATTGAAGATAGAGAGAGGATCCCCGTTAAGTTAAAGAACAATAGTTTTGCAAAGCTGTTTGAACCGATTACTAAATTGTATTCTATTCCAAATTATATGGAACTGGATCCTACACCATTATTTGCTCCTTTCTTTATGTTATTCTTCGGGCTTTGTTTCGGAGACGGCGGATATGGATTGATCATATTACTGGCTTGTACTATCCTTAAATCGAAGGTAAAACCGGACTTCAAGCCTTACTTAACCTTATTTCAATGGTTGGGAGCAATGACCATAGTAGTAGGAACGGCTACCGGATCGTTCTTTGGTGTTTCTTTAATAGATGTACCGGCATTTCAGTCAGTAAAAGATTATTTCCTGAATAGCGATAATCTTATGACATTATCCATAGTAATTGGAATAGTACATGTTATATTCGGAAAAGCTGTGGCAGCTTATAAGACAAAAATCCAAAGAGGTTTCAAACACAGTGTTGCTCCTTTTGCCTGGGTATTTGTTATAGCATCTCTAGCTATTGCTATCGGTCTCCCGGTGTTAAATGTGCATTTACCTAAAATTATCATTTACATTTGTTTTGGTATAGCCGGTATTGGTTTAATATTAGCCTTATTATATAATACACCAGGTAAGAATATTTTCTTAAATTTAGGAAACGGCTTATGGAATACCTATAATATGGCTTCCGGATTGTTGGGGGATACATTGTCTTATATCCGTTTATTTGCTATCGGGTTGACCGGTTCCATTTTAGGAGGTGTATTTAACTCCTTGGCTGTAACCATGACGGACGGTCTTCCAATAGTTGCCAAAGTGATATGTATGTTACTGATCCTGTTGGTCGGACATAGTCTGAACTTCGCATTATGTATGATCAGTTCGTTAGTACATCCGCTCCGTTTGGTATTTGTAGAATATTTTAAAAACTCTGAATATGAAGGAGGAGGTAAAGAGTACCTACCTTTCAAAAAAGCATAAACAACAAAGAAATTAATAGAAGTAAAATAATTTAAAATCAACTAGTTATGGAAATTTTATTGGCTTATATCGGTATCGCTTTTATGACCGGTCTATCTTTTATAGGTAGTGCTTATGGTGTGACAATTGCAGGAAATGCAGTAGTAGGAGCAATGAAGAAAAACCCGGATGCATTAGGTTCATATATTGCTTTAAGTGCATTACCGAGTTCACAGGGATTGTATGGTTTCGTTGCCTATTTCATGATGCAGAAATTTTTGGTTCCGGAAATATCTATGTTAGCTGCTTGCGCCATTTTAGGAGCCGGTTTAATGATGGGATTTTCAGGTCTTTATTCATCTATACGTCAAGCACAGGTTTGTGCTAACGGTATTGCTGCTATCGGTTCCGGACATAATGTTTTTGCCGCAACTATGGTAATGGCAGTATTCCCCGAATTATATGCAATCCTTGCTTTATTGGTTGTTATTTTGGTTGGTGGAACAATTCCTATGTAATTAGAAATACATAAATACTAAAAAGAGGTATCCATTCTGGGTATCTCTTTTTGTTTTTGTTAGAAGGGCTTGAATTTCAGTTCAAGCTGAATACCGTCTGCCGGAGGAGGATTATCCTCATTATGACTGATTGTTAATCCCATTAAGCGTACTTTCTTCAGACTGGTATCTATTTGTTTCAACATCTCTTTGGATATATCCCAAAATAAGCGGAAATCTTTGACGGGAGCAGGAAGTGTTTTGCTACGGGTAATTATTTCAAAGTCCGTATATTTTATTTTCAATGTTATCGTTCGTCCGTAGAATTCTTTTGCTTCAATACGTTCCCATGTACGCCGGGCGATATGATAGAGCTCAAGCGTCATTTTTGTCGATGCTTCAAGATCGGTATCAAATGTGTTTTCCGCACCTATGGATTTCCGGATCCGGTTCGGATTGACTTCGCGTTCATCCAATGCACGGGCATTTTCATAATATATATTCCCGGCTTTCCCAAAATGGCGTATTAAATCCTGTTTACTCATCTTTTTTAGATCTGCTCCGGTATGGATACCTAATTTATGCATCTTTTGCGCAGTTACTTTCCCTACACCATAAAAGCGTTCTATGTCCAGCGATTCAACAAACTTTTCTGCGTCTTTAGGGAGAATAACAAACAATCCATCGGGTTTTTTATAATCAGAAGCTATTTTAGCAAGGAATTTATTCATTGAAACGCCTGCTGATGCGGTTAACCCTGTTTTCTCTTTGATTTTCTTTTTTATTTCCCTGGCAATAAGTGTGGCCGATGAAATATCTTTGTGATTTTCAGTTACATCTAAAAATGCTTCATCAAGAGATAAAGGTTCTACCAGATCGGTATACTCAAAGAATATCTCCATTATTTGATTGGAGACTTCCTTATATACATCAAACCGTGGAGATACAAATATCAGATGCGGACATTTCCGTAAAGCCGTTGTCGAAGGCATAGCCGATCGAACCCCATACCGCCTGGATTCGTAACTGGCAGCTGCAACGACGCCTCTTGCTTCTGCATGTCCTACTGCTACTGGCTTGCCCCGGTACTCCGGAAAATCCCTTTGTTCAATTGAAGCATAGAAAGCGTCCATATCTATATGTATGATCTTTCTCATTGGTCGTACGAAATTAGTGATTTATTTTATGGATACCATAATTTCGATATGTATACCCTCAACTGAGTTGTTCCGGCATCCATCTTTAACTTCCACTTTAATGTCTAACATCTTGTTTATTAACAAATAAAGCGTGGAAGATGTCCTTTTACGCTTTATAGATATCTATCACTCTGGATATGTATTTGTATCGGCATGTTGGCAAAATATATTTGGAAGTTAGCTATTTTATTTCTGTAACGTCCCCAATAACCACAGCATCCGTTGTGATAGATAAATATCTTGCGTGGAAGATCATCTTCCACTCCAAAAGCCGTATCCGGTAAGCGTTTGATAGTATTCGTGGAAGGTGTAAGCAGGTATTACAAAGAACCGGGTAAAAGTATGTACATCCGTTTTTTTTATGAAGTACATCATTTTTAAGAATGATGCAAGCCACTTTCTGAAAACAAATGGTGATTTTTTATTTTTATTTTCCCAGGTTTTTAAGTACTGATTTTTATTGTATGTTTGCAGGGAATTTGAAAAAGGAAACTATAAAATTCATACCATGAAATTACAACTTATAGATGTGTTGATAATCGCGCTGTATCTGATAGCGATGATTGTTATAGGTTTAGTATTGAAAAAGCGGGCTTCCAAAAACCTTGATTCTTACTTTTTAGGTGGTAAATCATTGCCATTTTATATGTTAGGCCTTTCCAATGCTTCCGGCATGTTTGATATATCCGGTACCATGTGGATGGTTTACCTTGCCTTTGTTTACGGCCTAAAGAGTATGTGGGTTCCCTGGTTGTGGCCAGTATTTAATCAGATATTTTTAATGGTGTATCTTTCCATCTGGTTGCGCCGCTCGAATGTTTTAACTGGCGCTGAATGGATTCGTACAAGGTTTGGATACGGAAGGGGGGCTAATCTGTCACATACTATTGTAATATTATATGCTGTGATCGGAGTTTTGGGCTTTTTGAGTTACGGTTTTATCGGTATCGGTAAGTTTATGGAGATTTTCTTCCCCTGGGAGGTCGTTTCACAATATGTACCTTTCGATATTGCACCGGAATATGTACCCCATGTATATGGTATTTTCTTTACGGCAATAGCGACATTTTATGTAATGCTGGGTGGGATGCTCAGTATTGTTTGGACAGATGTGGTTCAGTTTGCAATTATGACGGTAGCCGGAATTGTAATAGCAGTAATTGCCATGATGAAGGTAAGCCCGGATATGTTAGCAGCCCATGTCCCGGCAGGCTGGGATACTCCGTTTTTTGGATGGCGGTTGGATTTAGACTGGAGCAATCTGATACCATCTGTTATGGATAAAATAGCAGCAGATCAATATAGCTTGTTTGCCATCTTTGTAATGATGATGCTTTTCAAAGGAATATTTTTAAGTATGGCAGGTCCGGCGCCTAATTATGATATGCAGAAGATTTTGGCCTGTAAAAGTCCCAAAGAAGCTGCTTTGATGAGCGGTTCAGTTCCTGTGATATTATTAATTCCCCGTTATTTAATGATTATGGGATTTGCGGTGTTGGCGATTGTTTTCTTTAGTGATGATTTCCGGGCAATGGGTTCGGCAATCGATTTTGAAACCATTCTTCCGAGGGCTATCAGTGAGTTTGTTCCGGTTGGATTGGCCGGCTTATTACTCGCCGGTTTGCTAGCGGCCTTCATGTCTACTTTTGCCTCTACGGTTAATGCCGCGCCTGCATACCTGGTAAATGATGTCTATTTGAAATATATTAATCCGAAGGCCTCTGCAAAAACCCAGATACGTGCCAGCTACCTTATTTCCTTTTTAGTCGTGGTGATAAGTACGGTGATTGGTTTCTTCGTTGAAAATATTAATTCAGTATTGCAATGGATCGTATCTGCTTTGTATGGAGGATACATTGCTGCCAACGTCTTGAAATGGCATTGGTGGCGGTTTAATGGAAACGGTTATTTCTGGGGAATGTTGGTTGGTATCCTTGCCGCTATGATCGTCCCTCAACTATTTCCTGATACATTACCTCTATATTATTTTCCCGTACTAATGATTGTATCGTTTATCGGCTGTATTGCCGGAACATTGATGACTGAACCTACCGATGAAGAGACATTGATCAATTTTTATATCCGGGTGCGTCCCTGGGGATATTGGAAACCCGTTGCAGAGAAAGCAATGGCACGCTATCCGCAATTAAAGAAAAACACGAACTTCAAACGCGACATGTTTAATGTGGCGATTGGCATCATCTGGCAATGTTGCCTTACAATTACACCGATGTATATTGTAATAAAAGAGGGATTCCCCTTGCTGACTTCAGTTCTGATCTTAGGTATTACTACATTAATACTCAAGAAAAACTGGTATGACAAAATGAATAATGAAGAAAAAGAATATAATACACTAATGAAAGAAATAGATTTAAAATGAAAGATTTAATTATTAAAGGTAATGCTTTGCCGGATATGCCGTGGGAAGATCGTCCGGAAGGCAGCAAAGATGTTGTATGGAGATTCTCAAAGAACCCGATCATTCCCCGTAATATTATACCAACATCCAATAGTGTTTTCAATAGTGCGGTAGTTCCATTTAAAGATGGATATGCAGGAGTATTCCGTTGTGACGATACGAATCGGCGGATGCGGTTACATGTAGGCTTTAGTAAAGATGCTATCGACTGGAATATAAAGGAAACAAAAATAGAGTTCGAATGTGACGATAAAGAAATAGGAGAATGGGTATATGGTTATGACCCACGTGTTTGTTTTATCGAAGACAGGTATTACATCACCTGGTGCAACGGTTATTATGGACCTACCATCGGAGTAGCCTACACCTTTGATTTTGAAACATTTCACCAATTGGAAAATGCTTATTTGCCATTCAACCGTAACGGTGTGATGTTTCCCCGTAAGATAAACGGGAACTATGCCATGCTGAGCCGTCCGAGTGATAATGGGCATACACCCTTCGGTGATATTTTCTATAGTGAATCACCGGATATGTGCTTTTGGGGAAAACATCGCCATGTGATGTCTACCGCAGCATTTGAAGAGAGCGCCTGGCAGTGTACAAAGATAGGAGCCGGCCCAATACCGATTGAAACGTCAGAAGGTTGGTTGTTGATTTATCATGGTGTATTGACTTCCTGTAACGGATATGTATATAGTTATGGTTCTGCCTTATTGGATCTGGAGCAACCGTGGAAAGTATTAGCCCGTTCAGGCCCTTATTTAATGTCGCCCCAAAGAGATTATGAGTGTGTGGGAGACGTGCCGAATGTGACATTCCCATGTGCCGCTTTGCATGACCCGGCAACCCGCCGTATTGCAATCTATTACGGATGTGCCGACACAGTGACAAGCCTGGCGTTTGGTTACATTGATGAAATAATTGATTTCACGAAGAAATTCTCTATCGTTTGATATTGATCTGGTGAAAGAATCTACCCGTATCATCCGCTTTGCAATTATAGGGACTTTAAATGCCCTGATTACGGCTGTTGTTATTTGGGTAATGATGGATATATTGGGCTGCAACTATCTCTGGTCAAATATCGGAGGATATGTTGCGGCCCTGATCAATAATTTCTTTTGGAGCAAATATTGGATATTCACATCAAAGAATGGTAAGTATTGGAGGGAAGTTCCTCTGTTCCTATTAGCTTTTGGCTTTGCTTACGGAGCGCAATTCCTTACCTTACTATTGATGGTGGAAGTCTTTGGAATGAATAAATATTTGGCTCAATTTATAGGGCTTTTTATATATGGTGCGGTAAATTTCATTATGAACAGAAAACTAACGTTCACAGAAAAGAAGAGATTATAGATTTGTATAATTGAAAAAGATTGGTTTACTTTGCAGTCGCAAACAAGAAAGCTAATTTCTTATGGTTCCTTGGCCGAGTGGCTAGGCACCGGTCTGCAAAACCGTCTACTCCGGTTCGAATCCGGAAGGAACCTCAAGAAGGCCAGTTATACTAATAATTGGTCTTCTTTTTTTATTTCTATTTAATAATATTGAACTTTATAAACAACCTGGGAACCTTGCTTGTTATACCTATTCAAATTTTAATTTAAATGATATGAAAGCAAGAGTTTTGAATATTATTATGGTAATAGTTATGGGTGTGTTAACTATTACAGCTTGTAGCCAGAAGGCTGAGTATGAAGGTACCTATGCGGGAACTATGCCATGTGCAGATTGCGCAGGTATTTATACGGAGATAACCCTTGATAATAATAACTACACAATTAAGCGTGTATATCAGGGTAAAGGAGATGAAAATGCGAATACGTTTGTAGATAAAGGTTCATACACATGGGATAAGACCAATCATGTACTGACTTTTGATGCTGATCCAAGTAGTCGCTACCGTGTTGAAGATAAGACGTTGATTGCTCTTGATATGAACGGCAATCAGGTTACAGGCTCATTAGCCAGTATGTATATCCTTCGGAAAAAGTAAACAATTAGGGTCTTGATTATTTGGTCAGGATAATAAGCCGGCCATAGACAAAGGTTGGACAAAGTTCAGTTACTTTTCCATTACCTGCGATAAAACTGTAAGCCGGCTATAAATAGCTATTTATCTGCAACTTGCGTTATCTTTTATAACCTCTTGTAACTCAAAGTAAACTAATTTTGTAACGTTTAAAATTTTGAACGATGAGAAGACTCTTAAGATTTAGAACAATCTACTCAAATATAGATTATTATAGAAAGGAAAGATAACAATAGAAACGAGCAAACCAAAGCGGTTTGCTCTTTGTTCTGTGCTAAAATTTAGAATGATTTGCCAAATGGACGAGCGGCAGTGGCAGCGAGGAAGGGGTTTATTCTATTACTGCCCTTTCGGACTGGTTGAAAAAACAGTCTGCCAACATTGGAGTTGGTTACTATACCGGGGTCGGTAAACGATTGGGATTAATCTACTTTTTCCAACTGCTACTCTTTACATACGGTTGTCGTAAAAGAAGGGGTGGCTTGAATGTATCCCGAAATCATTCCCTGTCAAGACGGATTTTCATTGGCGTTGATAACGTACTGTTTTTTTACGGGAGTTCATGATTGGTTTAGTGGATAACAATAAATCGTCGCCATCAGCAGTGTTACTGTCGATCCAGACATTTCGGTTGCTTTTGCTTTTATCACGTGTTGTTCCCACTGTATCGACTTGCATGATTATACTTTTGTCGTCGAACCAATATCTGCCGGATTGGTAAGTGGTGAGACCCAACATTTTTGAGTCCATTTGATAGCGTTCCCCGTCAAACGTCAATTTTATATGTGGTTGCTTCCGAATGTATGTTCCGTCAAGTTTATGCGGGTTGGCTTTCATGTATTCAAAATACACCTTTGCTTGCTTCCGTATGTCGACGGCCTCCAGCTTGGCTTGCACAAGCCGTTTTTCATCGGTCAGTTCAACAATGGCAACTGTACTCATCAAAAAGTTTAATGCTTTAAAAAGAAACCGTTTTCTTGTTCACCAAATCAACTTCATTTCATACCCTTTCTTTACCAGGACAGCGGTGTTTTTAGCATTTAGCTTAATCAATAGGTTTCTTCGATGAGTACGAACAGTTTCCACATCACGGAAAATCTTATCGGCAATCTCTTTGGTTGTATAGCCTTCGGCAATGTAGTTAAGAATTTCTTTTTCACGATTAGCCAGCCAAACTGCTTCTTCGCTGCTTTTCTCTTTCAGTAACAGAGCTATCTCTTCGCAAAGGAAGCACTCTCCCCGATTGACGGTTTCAATACCAGTAAGCATTTCCTCGCTTTCAGCATTTTTCAGAATATATCCGTGTGCGCCATTATGTAAGGAGCGTTTAGCAATACTAAATTCCTTGTAGGTAGTCAGCATGACAATCTTTAAGTCAGGATATTGCTTTTTTATCTCGGCGCAAAAATCCACTCCATCACCATCAGGCAGAGCAATGTCGAGCAGCAGTATATCCGGAAGCTTCTGGGCCAGCCCACATCGACAGGATTCCAAATCATAATATGCATCTGTGATTTGGGCTATATCTGATTCATTAATCAGTTTCCATAAGCTCTCTACCACCAATTTGTGATCATCGACAATTTGCAGATTTATTATATTATTCATCTTCTGTTTTCAGTTCTATAGTTATTTCTGTACCTTTGCCGGGCGAAGTGATAATATCTATTTTCCCGTCACAGAATGCGATCCGGTCATGTATATTTTTCAATCCGATTCCACTCATTGTAGCTTTTTCATCGAAACCGGAACCGTCATCCTGAACAGTAAGCGAAACATATTTATCGCTCTGCACTAATTGCACATTGATATTCTTTGCTCCTGAATGCCGTTGGGAATTGTTTACTAACTCGCTGGCACAGCAATAAATAATAAATGCTTTTCTTTTCTCTATATGTTGTTCCTCGCCAAAAAAATAGAAATGTACGTTAGGAAATTGAAAAGCGAAGTCTTCCAATGCTGTTTTTAAACCAAACCGTAAGGATATTGGCATCAGGTTATGGGCTGCACGACGGATTTCCTCAATGCAACTATCTAGTTTATCATTAATGCTTTGAAAGGATTCTTTATTGTCGTTGAGCCCTATCTTCACTGCCGAGAGGTTTCCGCTCAAGCGGTCGTGCAAGTCTTGGGCTAAACGTGCCCGTTCCTTCATTTCACCATCCAGTACGGATCGGGTGGCGATCAATTGTTTTTCTTTTCGGGTGTTTTTTATTTTTTGCCACAATATGATTCCCAAAGCAACTGCCAGTAGTACACCTATAATACCTAGCCAAATATAAAGTTGCCGTTCTTTTTCTAATGAGGCGATACGTATTTCTTTTTTCTGTGTTTCGTATTTTACTTCCATATCTGCCAAGCTGCTATGAAGGCTATTATCTCCCAGTTGACTCCTGACATATTGGTATTTATTGAAAAAATAATCTGCTCTCTCAGGATTACCACTAAAGATATTTGCACGGCATAATAAACTACTTGCATTTTCTGCTTGTTGCCAATCAGTAGAATCTGCTTCCCATGCTTTGTAAGCATATATATCACACTCCATATAACGTTTCATGTCAAAATTGGCTTTGGCTACTGTTATCCATGCAACTACAAGCTTTTGTTTGTCACCAAGCTGATCAGCTGCTTCCAAACATTCATCCGCATATTTTTTGGCCTTTTCCAAGTCTTTTAAATCCCCGTATATTCCAGAAAGTTTTTGTGTACAAATTACTATATGAGATTTATCATTTAGAACTTTACTCATTTCATAGCTTTTGCTTGTATTCATAAGGGCGCTATCCAATTTCTGTTCTTTGCTATAAATTGTGGCTATTGATGAATAAATAAACATTTTAGACCTTATCAGATCGTGTTTTTCCGCAATAACTTCAGCTTGCTTCAAATAATGTAATGCTCTTTTATTATTATTAAGCTGATTGTGAATAATAGCAATGTTTATCAATGTATTAGCTTGCTGTCCAAATTGTTCTTGTTTTTCGAGAGATGGTAAAATGTTGATATAATGCTTCAATGCCGTCTCTCGATTTCCGGCGGCCAGATACATATTCCCGAGCTCCAGATACGCGGCATTTTCCTCTTGTTTATTCTCTGCTTTAATAGCATATTGAATCGCTTTTTCCCCTGATTGAAGGGCCAGATCAAATTTCCTCTTATGATAATACGATATAGTTATTGCGCGATTAAATCTGGAAGCCCACAAATTATTATTTTCTTTTTCTGCCAACCTTATTGCTTCTGTTGCATAATGGATATTTCTGTCTAAGTCCGTATTCCAATAACAAAGCAAGATATCCCAATACAGTTGAAGTTTGCTATCGGCATCCAGCTTCTCCGTATTCAGTACGTTTACCAACGAATCTACCTTCTGCACCTGACCGGTGGTATGTATAGCCGTCAGTAATATCAAACTGATAATTAGTATCTGTTTCATACATAGAATTTAAATTTTGATAAAAGTACTTTTTTCCCTATATATTATTATCACCTAAAAGGGTGAATTCTTTCAAGTAAAAACGATTTTCACCCTTTTGGGTGATTGATGAGTGTTTGCTCTTTGGGTATTTTTACTCACAATATATAAAAGTAATATCAAATATGAAAATACAATCTATATGTTTGATTGTCGGCAGGTTTGATTTTTCCTATCACTGATAGAAAAAGAGGGACAATAGCGGAGCCACTCCCTTTAAAATAATATGCATAGTTTTCCAAAAAAGATGCCATACTTTTCTTCCTGCTCCCATACTTGTTGTAAAAAATTATGCGGATGATCATTTTAAATAAAAACAGACCATAAAGGAAGTGGAATGAAAAATAGAATTTTGATTAATAACAAAGAATAGTTACCCCATTTAAATTAGTAGAATGAATATGAAGAATATTTGGTTAATAGCTTTGATAAGCATCTTAGTAGGAACAGTTTCTTGCTCTGACGATGGCGATAAGACGGTTTACACTGTAACGTTCGAGACTGACGGCGGCACTCCGGTTCCATCCGATCAGAGAGTGGAAGAAGGTAGTATGGCGACCGCTCCGTCCGCTAATCCCACAAAGGCGGGTTATGCTTTCGTATTCTGGCATTTAAGCGGCAGTGCAACCGCTTATAACTTTCAGTTGCCTGTAAACAGCGACATCACCCTGTATGCCAAATGGCAGGAAGAATCCGAAGCGGAATATTGGCAAGTTACATGGAACCTGAATGGAGGCTCATGGCCTTCGGGCGATAACCATGCTACACAGGTGCTCAAAGGCGGAACGCTTGCCGAACCCGCCGAACCTGTTAAATCAGGTAGTACTTTTGAGGGCTGGTACAAGGAAGTGGCTTTGACGAACAAAATCAATTTCCCCTTCGATGTGAGTAATGTAACAAGTAATTTTACGCTGTATGCCAAGTGGACGAGCGGTGGAAGTGAAGAGCCGGGAGGTGAAGACGACAAATATCGGATGTTTACTTCTATTTCCGCCTTAAAGTCATGGTTAGCAACTCAGCCCAACAATACTGCTGAAACAGCGTATAAAGTGGGATTGAAAGATATAAACCTCGACAGCGGAAATAATTGGGGCGACTTGGGTATCAATATAAAAGAAGCAAAAAAACACATTGACCTTGACCTAAGTAACTGTAACAGCACAGCCATACCTGATGGTTACAAAGAGCGTATCCCCAGACCAGACCAGGTTATTGCCTATAGAACGTATGGCGTGTTTGTCGATTGTGACCGTTTAAAAGCGATAAAGCTACCGAAAGGGTTGAAAATAATTGGTAATTATGCCTTTTTCGAATGCGACCAACTCTGTTCCGTAGTATTACCTGAAGGGCTTACGTCTATTAAAACACAAGCCTTTTACAATTGCCGACTTACTTCAATTACATTACCTGAAGGATTAAAAGCAATTAAATACGGAGCATTTAATTCAAACAATTTTACATCCATTAATATACCGGGAAGTGTAAGTGAGTTGGGCGCTTATGCTTTCGATTTTTGTTTTGATCTAACCTCTGTCACACTAAATGAAGGATTAAAGATCATCGGAACCAGCACATTCGAGCATTGCAAATCGCTTACATCTATCCGGATTCCAGTATCCGTTACTTCCATTGAGGGTAGTGCATTTCAGGATTGCATATCCCTTACCGAAGTGGTAATGGTATCTGCCACACCGCCATCTATGGGAGATCATGTATTCGGATATACGGTTGCTAATTACAAAATTAAAGTCCCCGCCGTCAGCGTAGATGTCTATAAAAAAGCCTATGGATGGAAAGATTATGCAGATAAAATAGTGGCGAATAACTAACAACTAATGAAAAAATAAATGTTGCTATAAATTAACAATAGCAGCATTTATTTTTTATGTTTATAAATAATAATTTAATTCAAAAAGTAAGAATCAGCCAAATGGAGACAACCGACTAATAATGTGCAGTCTACCCATAATTCGCTGGTGATTAAGGTGCCTGCAAATAGCATCAATGCATATAAAACCACGATCGGATGGAGTCGGAATGCCATTAAAAACAAAGAAAGATGAAACGATTCATTTCAACGGAGTTTTTACTTGTGAGTATCATTTATTCCTCCTTTGTCATAATAGCGGTCCAGGTATTAATTAGCACATTCTTATCATACAATGCTCCGTTGGCATAGCAGGTATTACCTTCTCTACGAATGATCTCAAAGCCATTCAGTTCAGTACTTTCTATATTAAACCTTGAATAGATAGTATTCCTGTCTATAGTAAATTTACCAATTTGATTACCTAATTCCGGATTAATAGATTCGAAATGATATTCAAAAAAAGATACAGGTTTAATCCGATAGTTATTTTGCCGTTTAATATAACCGGTTTGTGCCCAACTTTCATTGGTTATTTCATTTTCGTGGACGGTAATAATCGATTTTCCGGTAGCTTTGGATATCATACCGTCAGGGGTAACGAACTCCGAAGTAGCCAGCCAACTTGCAGATTCCGATAATAAATGCATCATATTATTTTGTTCACCTTTACGGAGGGCATATATAAACTCATCCTTATACTCACCGGATTTAAAAAGGGCACTATTGAAAGTTGCTTCCAATATAAACCCGGATTTCTCTAATACTCTTTGAGAGGCTTTATTTGTTCCGAAAGGACGTGCAAATATCCTGTTAATATCGAATGTTTTGAATGCATAATCCACTATTAATCCTATGGCCTGTACCATAATGCCCTGTCCCCAGTAAGGCTCCGCCAACCAATAACCCATTTCCGCATTCTTTCTATGGATATCGGTTTGTGGAAATACACCTATCGACCCTATAGCTTCACCGTCTTTATCAATGGCAAATACTTTGACCGGATTGTCTTTGGAAACTATTCCCAGAAAAGTTTTTCCATCCTCAATGGTATAGGGATAAGGGAAACCATCTGTCAGGTTCTTGGCAATATTCCGGTTATTTGCGTACTTTACTAAAGTTTCTAAATCAGTTATTGTCCAGGGGCGAAGTGTAATTTCCATGCACCGAGTGTTATTAGTGAAGTACAAAGAAACAATTATTCTTTTGACAAAAAAACTGTTTTATTCTCTTTTGCTGACTGTTTGGCTGCTTCCAGTATTTCCATAACAATTAAATTGTTTTCAAGTGAAGATTGAGGATCTATTTCTGCCCCTTCTTTTACTACAGCACAAAAATAGGTAAAAGGATTATTGTAAGGAACCTTGCGACTCACGGCAATTGATTGTTCTTGAGGTTTATCTTCAGATGTCTTTACAAAAAGAGATTTGTTATCAGGTACTAATACATACCCGTTCTTGCCATAAACATCCATTGTTTTCATATTGATTGGGAAATTCCAGGAAGCTTCAATAATACATTGGGCTTTCGGATATGTCAGGATAACAGTAGCCTGATCTTCTACCTGTGGGTACTGCTCGGGCTTAATGGTTTGGAAAGCTGCGGTTATTGACAGCGGTTTTTCATTATTCATCAGCCATGTCATAATATTTGCTCCATAGCATCCGAAGTCCATAACGACTCCGCCTCCGTTAAGTTTGGGATCTCTCACCCACGGAACCATTTCTGGATGTCTGTTCCTTTCGACGGGCCCCGTATGTCCGTCACGAAAAACAGTTTTACGTATTTCACCGATATCCTTCGATTGGATCAACTTATATGCTTCCTGAATAGAACCGTACCAGGTCGTTTCGTAATTCGTAAGTAAATGTATTTTGTTATCATGTGCCAGTTTCGCCATTTCTTCAGCTTGTTCTAATGTTGCTGCCAATGGTTTCTCAACCATTATATGAATTCCTTTCGGCGCAAAAAAGCGTACGGTTTCCAGATGGTAATAAGTTGCATTGAAACAAGCTACCGCTTCAGGCTTTACTTTATTGTAAAATTCCTCCATAGAATCAAAAACAATATCCATACTGAATCCAAAACGTTTTGACATCCGTTCTGCCAGTTTTCTGTCGCTTTCTACAATTCCTATAATTTTGTATGGTTTGTCTTTATCATTTAATACACCTCCGACATGCGAATGTGTCAAACCAATTATACCCAGTCTCATAGGTTCTTTATTTTGTGTCATACCGGTTAGGCATGTTAGCATACAAGCCAGTAAATAGATTATTTTTTTCATGTTGCATTAAGGTATCAAGGTTCCAGAGAATATGGAATAGATTCGTTTGAGGAAGCCCATTCTTGATTTGGCATATTTCCCATAACAAACGAAAGCGTTCCTCCATTCGTAATATCATTGTGCATAATAAAACTCTTGTTATGGGGTTTACCGTTCAACGTGGCTGATTGGATATAGATATTTTCTTCAGAATAACCTTTGGCTTCCACTACAAATTTCTTTCCATTATCCAATGTAATGGTACTTTCTTCAAATCCGGGGCTACCAATCACGTAGTATGGCATTCCCGGACAAACCGGATAAAAGCCTACCATACTGAATACAAGCCAAGCAGACATTTGTCCGGCATCATCATTTCCTGACAGTCCGTCCGGAGTGGTAAAATATTCCCTATTAATTATGTTATGAATCCAATACTGTGTTTTCCATGGCTCGCCAGCGTAGGCATACAAGTAGGCGATATGATGGCCGGGTTCATTACCGTGCCAATAGTAGTCTCCCTCAAAGAAAGTATCTAATCTTTCAATAAACCTTTCACGTCCGCCCATTTGTTTGATCAGTCCTGCAACATCCTGCGGAACATACCAGGTATAATGATACGGTGTTCCTTCACAGATAAAAGAAGCAGATTGGTTCGGATCAAAAGGTTCGATCCAACGCCCGTCGGAATAGCGTCCTCTTGCATAACCGGTTTCCGGATCAATTACATACTGATAATTCTTTGCCCGTTTCATTAAAGCGTTATAATCGTCCGTTTTTCCCAATTTTTTGGCTACCTGCGAAAGAACGTAATCATCAAATGCATATTCCAACGTACGTGATACTTGCTCTCTCCTGTGAAAAGCTTCCCATACGGAATCTTCTAACGGTATATAATTATATGTTAGGTATGAGTCCATCGCGCGTCGTCCTTTTCCATCCAGATAACTGGCAGAATCGGTATTGGATTCGAAAGCATTTTTCCGCATCAAAGAATAAGCCTCTTCATAATCAAAACCTTTGGTTTCTTTAATAACTGCATCTCCGATAGTAGCAATACAATGGTCTCCAATCATAGCTGACGAATAACTGTTCCACATCGGGAAGATAGGGAGCCAGCCTCCTTGTTGTCCTTTCAGTACAAGAGAATGCATCATCTCTCCATTACGCTGCGGATCCAGAATAGATAATAAGGGATGAACAGCCCTGTATGTATCCCACATGGAGAAATCACAATAATAAGTAAAACCATTCGCTTTCTGGATAGGCGTACCGGTATCGAACCGTGGATAGGAACC
>DAMCDT010000046.1:12087-16248 GCA_032058265.1 Tannerellaceae bacterium | reverse complement strand
GCGTATGGCGAATAGAGTTGACTTCCAAATACGAATGTTCCAGTTCTTTGAACATTACCTGAAGGACAAACCCATGCCTCAATGGATGAGCGATGGCGTTCAGGCCATCGACCAGGATTTCTGGTTAGGATATTAACCGGTATCTTTATTTATTTTTTCTCAAATACAGCGTCGAATGCATGCGCGGACGGGCGGAAGTCTATCCGTTTGGTGAATTCGCACGATTCTTTCGCGCCGTGCTCACGGTCCATCGCACTATCTTCCCATTCGATCGACAACGGACCCTGGTAGCCTATATGGTTAAGTGCGCGTATGATCTCCTCAAAGTCGATCTTCCCGTGCCCCAGGCTGCGGAAGTTCCAGTAGCGGCGCGGATCGCCGAATGTCAGGTAGCCTCCGAATACCCCTGCCGGTTTGGGTGTGTCGCTCCAGTAGACGTCTTTCATGTGTACGTGGAAGATCCGGTCGGCAAACTGATAGATGAAATCAACGTAATCTACACCCTGGTAGCCGAAGTGGCTCGGGTCGTAGTTAAATCCGAAAGCAGGATGCCAGTCGAGGGCATCCAGGGCGCGGCGGGCTGTGACCGTATCGAAAGCGATCTCTGTCGGATGCACCTCCAGTGCGTACCGTACACCAAGTTTCTGGTATTCGTCAAGGATAGGTTTGAAACGTCTGGCAAAGTCCTTAAAGCCTTCTTCGATCATAGATTCGGGCGTCGGCGGGAACGAATAAAGGTACTGCCAGATCGAACTGCCTGTAAAACCGACAACCGTATCGACGCCAAGCGCTTTAGCGGCGTGTCCGGTGCGGATCAGTTCTTCCGCCGCCCGTTGGCGTACGCCTTCTGGCTCACCGTCTCCCCATAAGTAATCGGGTAGGATAGACTGATGCCTTCCGTCGATATTATCGCATACGCATTGCCCGATCAGGTGGGTGGATATCGTACGGAGCTCCATTCCGTATTTGGCCAGCAAGTCTTTGATGCCCTGATAGTAGGTTGCGTCTGTGCGCCGGACATCCACATGGTTCGGGAGCCCCAGTTCAATACCATCGTAGCCGAATGCTTTAGCTTTTTCACAAACAGTTTCCAGTGACAGATCTCCCCACTGCAGGGAGTACAAGGTTACGAGTCGTGCCATCTTTTAATATTTAGATTAGATTACAAATCATGTTTTTCACGCCAGACAAATCTAAACAAATATTGCCACAAAGCAGAGAATCCTGTCTTAATATTTTTTAATTCACGAAAGATGTATTTACTTTACCGCCGGTACGCCTGCCTGAATCATCAGCCTGGCTGTACAATAAGTATTAACCCATTAAAAACACTAACTATGAAACGTGAAATTGTTATGCTTCTCGCATGTGTCTCTTTGTTTTGTGCCTGCAACCACGAGGTCGTACTTACAAATACGCCCGCTCAATCTCCACACATCGTCCGCTTCCGTTTGAATCCTGTCTTCGAGGTAGAACCTTTCGATGATACAAAAAGTATCCCGGGAAAAATACCTCATGAACCCGTCATGCCAAAGTCAGGCGGGGAGACGGAAAAAAATCATTCTTTCACCCATATCGAATACGCGGTGTATGATGCGGGACAAGATACGCTCGTTCATCATCGTCAATTCTCCGGTCAGGATGATTCGCATGACGACTTTGGCATCTATGTGTACGACACGCTGAAAGCCGGAACTTATAAAGTGTGCCTGCTGACTCATTCGACCGCCCAAGTAACCTTCGATGATGATGTCCTGCAATTCGATGCGATGAGCGATACCTTCTACGGAGGCGCTGAGTTCGACATCAATATAGCGACCGCAGGGAATATAAAAGAGGTCGTTTTGCGGAGGGTGGTAAGCTGTGTTGAGTTTGTCGCCACCGATACCGTACCGGAGCTTGTGAAGTCATTTGAAGCCGTGTTCTCCGATCGCTATACCTCCTTCGACCTGTTCACCGGAGAGGCTGTGGCAGTTCCGCAATCCTATACCTATGCCCATACTTTTGTGGCGGAGGAACGCGGAAAAGATATCTTCAACAGACATGCGATCTTTACTTTCGTTCCTTCCACTGATCCGGAAATCGCCGAAATACAACTGAATGCCAAAGACTATCAGGGAGGAAGTGTGAAGAGACGGAAGCTGACGGATATTCCTATCGTAAAAAACAAGGTAACCCGTTATACAGGCATCCTCTATACACCAGGCATAATAGACGACCGCTTCGACCTTACATTCGATAATGACGGTAAATGGGATGATCCGGTCGAAGAGAATTTAACTGAAGAGTAACGCCGTTGGGTAAATAATTACTATTTTTGCCACCGAATATTAATAAGTTAGGTATTATGTCATTTGTAAAGTGTATTGGAATTTTGACATCAGGGGGTGATGCTCCCGGAATGAACGCTGCCATCCGCGCAGTAACCCGTTCCGCCATTTACAATGGGATGAAGGTAAAAGGAATCTACAGAGGTTATCGTGGATTGATCACAGGAGAGATCGAAGAATTTAAGACGCAGAATGTTAGCAATATAATCCAGCGGGGCGGGACTATCCTCAAGACAGCCCGTTGTCTGGAGTTCAAAACCCCGGAAGGCCGGAAACAGGCGTACGACCGCCTGTTGGAGGAAGAGATCGACGCGCTGATCGCTATTGGCGGCGACGGCACACTTACGGGGGCACGTATATTCGCGCAAGAGTTTAACTATCCTGTAATAGGTCTCCCGGGAACGATCGACAACGACCTGTTCGGTACAGATGTTACCATCGGCTATGATACGGCACTGAACACGATCATGGAATGCGTAGATAAGATACGCGACACTGCTTCGTCGCATGATCGTCTTTTCTTTATCGAAGTGATGGGACGCGATGCTGGTTTCCTTGCATTGAACGGAGCGATTGCTTCCGGAGCGGAAGCGGCGATTATCCCGGAAATATCGATGGAAACGGATCAACTGTCTGACATGATCGAGAACGGCCTCCGCAAATCGAAGAACAGCAGTATCGTGCTGGTGGCAGAAAGCGAGGTCACCGGTGGAGCAATGGGCGTGGCAGAACGTGTTAAGAATGAGTATCCGGAATTCGACGTCCGTGTAACGATCTTAGGGCACTTACAGCGCGGAGGCTCTCCTTCGGCTGAGGACCGCATACTGGCTACCCGCATGGGGATCGCCGCTATCGATGCATTGCTCGACGACCAGCGTAATGTAATGATTGGCGTGCAGAACGAGCAAATCGTGTACGTTCCATTCGCAAAAGCAATCAAGAACGAAAAGCCGATCAACCGTGATCTGCTGAATGTGCTTCGCATTTCCTCAATTTAAGTCATAGCTCTATCACTTAGACAAAGTAATTATATCAGGCAACAGTTCCGGAATATTCCTGAGCTGTTGTCTTTTTTAACAGTAGAGACTACTATTCTTATGGTTAGCTTTCAGAAGTATTTGGTTATGGCGGATTTTCACCGGAAGGTAATGTGAATCTATAGATAAAGCGTTGTTGAGAATAAAGTAGGCCATAGCCGTTCTCTACATTTGTGTAGGTAGGGATAGGTTCACGAAGGCCGATTTCACCGAAGATATCGGAGTTTTGTTTATCCTGTAACATTTTAGAGCGGTGGTACAGATAGTGTGAATCGGACAAGGTATAGAAATGGACTTCATAATTCTGTATGACGTTCAAGGTGTCGCTGTAATAGGAGTTCCCAAGGTTATTCAATGTCATTTTAATAATATATTCATCTCCATTGATTTGCTCATCCGTAAAGATATAGTAAGATATATAATTAGTATATGAATATGGAGGAATAAGATTAAAAGGAGGTTGATACATGGCGTAATAGCTTTCAAAGAGAAGGTCTTCCTGATGAGAAAGAGAAAACCATAAAGGATAGACGGTAACGGTGTCGGCTTCGGTTATCTCGTATCCTGTAATGAAAAAGAGATATTTGTTTCTTTCTTTTTGGTTTGTTTTGAAACGTATATCCAGGTTCATAATACCATTATTTATCCATTCATCGGTATTCATTTTGACCATTTGTGTATCAATATCAATGATTCCGGGTTGGTTGGGGACCTGTGTAACGGCAGAGAGGTTTTCATAATCTTCAGCAATTACTTCCATACGGATTTTATCTCCTGCTACTGGATAACAGCCC
>DAMCDT010000046.1:0-12077 GCA_032058265.1 Tannerellaceae bacterium | reverse complement strand
CGTCTTCCGCTTCTTTACGCATGACGCCCTTCCGCTGATCGTTTATAAACAATTCAACTTTCGCATCATTAATATAATGACTGACTGGCAGGGCATTGCTGATCATACCTCTGGAGCTTGACACTGTCGCCGTTATGACAGAATCTTCCATCAGCAACGCATTTAAAACCAACCGCGGCTCTGTTGTTGGTACATCAAGATATTCCGGTGGCTGACATGACCAAATGATCATGCAGGCGAGGCAATAGAACAATGGATATATGGGATTTCCTTTCATGATATATTCAGAATTTATAGGTGTATGAAGCAGAGGGCAGTATGGGAATCAACCCCTTCTGTCGTATTTTCAGTTGGTTATTGGTGTCGTATGAGTATTCGAGGTAGAACGCATTTTTGCGGTTATATACATTGTAGAGGCTAACATTCCAAATTCCCATCCGCCCTTTCTTCTTGGGGCGGTAATAATTGAAGCTTAGGTCGAGACGATGATAATCCGCCAGCTTGGCTGCATTTCTTCCCAAAACAAGTTCACGCCAGTAGCCCGCTTGGGGAGACATGTATTGATCGACATTCACCGTTACATTATTTCCTGTGGCATATACCCATGATGTGCTGATATCAAATTTATCATTGAATTTATATATAAGCGTCATATTAAACTTATGGCGGTTATCATAACGGGAAGGAAACCGTTTACCTTCATTAACCATCCGGTCATTAAAGATGCGGTCTGCCCATGAAAGTGTATAAGACGCCCATCCGGACAGACGTCCTTCATTTTTGCGTGCCATAATCTCCACACCGTATGAATGTCCGGAACCCATTGATATCTTATCGTCCCAGTTAATATAGTCAGGGAATAGGGAAGCATTATCCTGATACTCGATCAGATTATCCATCGTTTTGTAATATCCCTCGATAGAAAAGTCATACATTTTCCTTAGATTATAGTAAGCTCCTGCTGAAACCTGATGCGAATTCATCGGTTTCACCTTCGCTGTAACTGGAACCCATATATCCGACGGCAGGCTGGCGTATGTATTTGATAGTTGGTGTACATATTGGTTCATTTTCACATAAGAAGCCTTTAACGATAAATCGTTGCGAATTAAATAGCGAAGCGAAACGCGCGGTTGAAAAGAGGTATACATGCGCTCTTCTACATGATATGCTGCAAACCGTCCGCCGATGTTAGCTTTCCATTTATCATGAAGCAACCAGTCGTCTTCAGCATAAACTCCCCATTCATGGGCATGAACAATAGGGTCTGAGGTGAAGACATTTTGTTTGGAAGGACCGGTGGGATATTCTACAAGTAGTTCTCTCCATTTCTTCTCAGGCCGGTAGGTATGGTATAAGTAATCTGATCCAAAGCGTATACGGTGTCTGGGATCGGGTGATAGATCAAAGTCGCTTCGGAAGCCTGCGTCTTCTATGGATGAAAAGTGTCTTTCGTTGTAGTTCTTCCAGAATAATATTTCTTCTTCTTTTTCTCCCCAAAACCTTTCGTAAGAACGTTGTTCATCCCGCATTTTAGAACTATATTTAGAATACGATGCAGAAAAGTTCCCAAATAATTTGGGGCTAATCATATAGGCCCAATTCAGGGAAGTGACAATGTTTCCCCAGCGCCAGATATACTCTTCTCCGTATCGGATACCTGTCGCTTTCTCCCAGTTTGTAATCCGTAGACGGTCTTGTCCCATATAGAAATTGGCATAAATGCGGCTCTGGGGTGAAAATATATGATTGATTTTGGCGTTCAGATCATAAAAAGAATATCCGGCAAACGTTTCCTCACCTTCATCCCGTGTCCGGTTGAAGACAGCCAGCGCAGGCGTGGTCAGCGCATCCAGCCAGGTGCGCCGGAATGAAAGATTGAAAGAGGTACGGTCTTTAACAATAGGACCTTCGAAAGAAGCTTTTGCAGATATAAGTCCGATGGAAACGTTTCCATGATAGTGCTGCATATTTCCATCTTTGAGGCGTACATCCACAACGGACGAAAGCCTCCCCCCATATCTTGCGGGAAAGCTTCCTTTATAAAAATCTACATGTTGGATAGCGTCAGGATTGAAAGTGGAGAAGATACCTCCTAGATGATTCACGTTGTAGACCGGGATCGCATCAATCAGGTAAAGGTTATCGTCTCCGTTGCCTCCTCTCACGAACATTCCGCCGAACATTTCTGTTCCTGTTGCTATTCCCGGTTCTTGCTGGAGCGCCCGCAAGAGATCTGGTTCACAGAACAGGACGGGGAGCTTTTTCAGATGAGCAGAAGAAAGGTTTAGGTTCCCCATCCGGCTGCTCATCACTTCCGAATGGGGGTTTCTCCCCCGGACGACCACTTCCCCCAATGCCTTTTGTACCGGTAAAGGTATATCGACCAGGGTATCCCGATCGAGTTCAATAACAATTTCTTTCCGTTGGTAGCCTATATACGAAGAACTTAAAACTACCTTTCCTGCAGGAAGCGTGATGCTGAAAAAGCCATAACTGTTAGATGTTACTCCTTTGCCGGATGTGTGTTCCACCACCGTAGCATTAATAAGGCTTTCATACGATGCCGAGTCGCGAACGAAACCGCTGACGGTATACTGCCTCGGCTTTTTTTTAAGGATTATATATTTTCCCGTAATCCGGAAAATAATAGGAAGATTTGCGAACAACCGGTTAAGGCAATATGATAACGATTCGTCTTGAGCAGAGAGGGAAACTTTCGGTAAATCCTTCAGTAAGGAGGACTCATAAGAAAAGAACATTCCTGTCTGTTTCTCTAATGCCTGAAATATATCTTCTATAGGAACGTTCTTCAGTTCCAACGTTACCAAAGGTATCGATTCGGGCAACTGAGCCTTTAAGAAGATCCCTCCGAGAAGGAACATTCCGACAAATAAGGTAACAAAGCGTTTCATGTTTCCTATTTACTTTCTTCGGTTGTCAACCTGATATCAAGCGTTTGATAAATGATCATGAATACTTCCTCCAACGGCGTATTATCAAAAGATGCCGTTAGCTTTTCTCCGCGGATCATAGTTTTACTTTTTACAGGAACTTGGTAATAATCACTAAGGTCTTCCATTACTTTCTCTACGGGGGTATTATGAAAGCGTAATTGTCCTGTTTTCCATGATAGATAATTTGCATCCTGTTCATCAAGAACGGTTATTTCGTTTGTTTCCATAGAATATTGTGCCGACATTCCGGCTGTTAGTATTACATTCTTTTTATTGTTCTCTTCTCCTGCATTGAAGCTTACTTTGCCAGTTTCAACATCTACCTTTACAGATGTTTCTTCTTCTTTTATTTGGAAGCTGGTACCTAATACCTGCACTTCAGCTAAATTTGTTTTTACGGAGAAAGGGCGTGACTCAATTCTCATCACAGCATAAAATGCTTTTCCATCCATTTCCACTTCACGCCCTGTCTTTCCGTATTTCTTCCTGTCATATCGTATTTCTGAATTACCAGATAAGGATACGAGGGTACTATCCGGCAAATAAACATCTTTCAATTGTCCGGGAATTGTCGAAACAATCACCCATTCCGGAGTATTTTTCTTCCAAAAGAATAATGTGCCCACGCCTACAAACAAGACAGCGATTGAAGCGGCAACCAGAATAGATCGGCGGAAAGATACAGGCCGCTTGATGCCTTTTTCAGAAGCAAGCCGTTTCCATGCTTTTTCCGTATCCATCGCTCCTTCGCGGTAATGTTTTGCTACGAACCGGATACGTTCTTCCAATTTATCTTCTTGTTTGTTCATTCAATTATTTATTTCCCTAACCTGAATTTATAGCCCACCGTAAGGCTTAGTGTATGAAATTTCTGTGCATCTTCTCCTAAGGAGATATCATAACCAACATTAAATAGTAAATTTTTTACTTCAAATCCGGTAGTAGCAGCCATTCCCCATTCCAGCTTCGTATCATTTACATGCCCGCTTCCACTCTGGTGGTAATAATAAGCACTTCCATATGACGGATCACCAAATGTTTGCACATCATATTTGGTATAATGCGATAATGAAAGAGCCAAATAGGGACCGATACCGAAATTCATCCTTACATCATCTGATAACTTCCACGAGAATTCTGCCATTAATGGTAATTGTAAATAATGTGTATTAATCTTTCCAGACAGATTCATGATATTAGTACCATCTAAAGTTTCCCAGGAAGGATTATATATATTATACTCCTGTAGATCATTTTTGCTTTCTTTTTTCTGTTCTTACTCTTAAGACAGAAGGATAATAAAAAACCCCTATCCGGAATTTATCTTTTTATCCGAAAAAGAAAAAATAGATACGGATTGCCGTATCACGTAATGTTTTCAACGCTTTCCCGATCTGGTTTTCCACCGTCTTGATCGATATATTTAATTTATCGGCAATCTCCTGATACTTTAACCCGTCGCACTTAGATAGCAGGAATATTTTCTTACGTTCTGGAGGAAGTTTATCAATAGCATTCCAAAGACAGGCATCCCGTTCGGCACAATAGATTTCTTCTTCCAAAGAAGCATCTTCCATATCCGGTAAAGAATCTACCGGATGGACCTGCATATCCGGTTTATTGATAAAAGAAATGGAACGATTACGAACAGACTGATAAAGATAAGCCTTCATATTGGTTATCCTGAGCATTGTTTGCCTTTTATCCCAGATATCCGCAAAGGTCTGTTGCACTATGTCTTCCGCATCATCTAACTGATCCGTGAAACGTAAGGCGAACATACATAGTGGCTGATATAAATCTTTAAAGATTCGTTCAAACTCCTCTGTGGTGTAGGCAGGCATATTCGTTTTCGTAGTATTTGCGCAAAGAAAGCAGTTTTCTGATTACGTTGTATATATTTCAGTTTCTTTATTATTCGTTATTATACACTTACAATACTTTAATCGGATTATAACCGGTCAATGTAGCTATTTTCTGGGCAATATCAAAACTTCTCTTTTTTTAATCTTTCCAATATATGAAAAACAGCCGGGCAAGTCTCCGCATTCTTTATTGTAAGGGAATATATCTGATAAAACTTTTTTCTATCCGTATGAGGATATTCACGGCAAGCTTTGGGGCGATCTTCATAAATACTGCAATAATTGTCACTACCTAAGAAAGGGCAAGGCATTTCTTTATATATATAATCATTATCTTCATCTATCCGTAAGTAACGGGAGACGACTTCCTGAGGCTTCAGCCTTAGCTTCTCTCCAATACGATCGATGTCTCTGTCTGTTAGACGGGGGCCTAACGACCGACAACAATTTCCACATTCCAGGCAATCTATCTCTTCGAACACTTCTTCATGTAGAGCATGTATGGTGTCATCTAATAGGCGCATTTGATTTTTCTTAAGCGATTTGAAAAACCGTTTATTTTCATTCTCAACCTTCTGCGCTCTTTCAGGTAGGGATTCTATATACATCAATATATTGTTATTATTTAATCAGGGCAACCGCATCAAAAGCCTGTAATCCTTCATTTGTGCCACCGGCATGGCATTGTTGTGCCAAGCCGGTGGCATTACTGTGCCTTCACGTTGGCACAACTGTGCCAATGCTATGGCATAAACGGTCGGTAACGGCTCTTTTTTTAGCATCATGATGCATTTTGATGCGGTTGCCCTATGATTTTATCGGACAAAGATAAAAGAATTAATAAAAAATGTATATTTGTAAAATCTCTAAATACTAATTTAATTAACCGATGAAAACAAAATCAATTTTTTTAGTGGTGCTATGTTTATTTGCACAAAGTTACTATGTGTCCGCCCAACGTGAAGCGGATAATGTTATTTCCTTCGACGAAGATATTGAATCTATTCTGCTTAATTTCTACACAGGAAGTGTTATTGTAAAAGGGGAAAATAATATCCAAAGTTATAATCCCGATACCAACGAAATTGAATGGAGTGTATCAAAAGATGATTTAGTCAAGGCTAATATAACTAATGATGTTATCAGCACAATCGATATGATTAATTCAGCAGGTAATGGGGATATCTCGAAAATGTTAGAAAGTAAAAAAGATGAAATCTATTTCATTTCCGAATCACCTTTTATCAGTCTGGTGCTAAATGATTATGACTTAATCCTTAATTCGGTTGACGGTAAAGTTGTTTTTAATTCTGCTAATGAGGGGTATCGAGTAATGAAAGCTGAATATATGCCTCAGGAACAAGCCTTTTTATTAATGGTTGTCAATAATAAAAAGTATAATTGTGTTTATCATGACTTGCAAACCGGTACTCAAAAGTGGATGACCGAATTGGCAACGACTGAATCTTTCTTTAAATCATTAGGCTCCTTATTCACTTCAGATGCTCTAAATGAGGATAAAGTAGTAACAACATCCGATTTTATCTATGCTTCTATCAATGGAGAATTGTATAAAATACAGAAAAGTGATGGCACTCTCTTATGGAAACCCGATTTTAAGATAACTAATTTTTACCTGTCTAAAAACGAAAGTAATTTAATTACCACCCGTGTCGCAGGAAATATTCTATCAACTAAAATGGCATTAAATTTGCTGGATGCTAACACAGGAACAAAACTTTGGAAAGACGACATTTCGACAAAATATATTTCATATCTGGAAGATGCCGGTGATAAAGTACTGGTAGCTCATGCTAAGGGCTTCAATTTCTTTAATTACAGTGATGGAAAAAAAGTCTGGAAAAAAGATGCTAAAGGCAATAATATCAAACAAGTTATTCCAATAGGTGAAGACTATTTATATATAGCCGACAAGGAAATGAATCTGATTGATAAAAATGGACAGAATAAATGGAAAAAATTTATTGAGATATGTGACAATGATGAGGATCAAGTCTATTATTTAGGGTTAGTTGATAATAACCGCGTTTTTTATCTTACAGATACATACGGCAATATGGTAGACTATTCTTCAGGAAAAAAAATATGGAAAAAGAACATTGAATTCGATAAAAAGAGGCCATTGTTATATGGTTATGATGAATCAAAAAATGTATACCTCGTATATAATGACAAGAAGTTGTACAAATTCGATCCTAACGCCACAGAGAAACCGGAAGCTTTTGCCAAACTGAAAAAGATAAACAATGATAAAACCATGTCTGACATTGAACTATTTGATTGGGGTGTATCATTAGTAGGACAAAATGATGTGGTAGGAGTAACCTTTGATGGTGAAACCAAATACCATAATACCTATAAAGAACCAGGTGGCAATAGACGTAAGCTTTTGGGTATTGGCCGTAAAGTCGCAATGACTGGGGTTGCCGCTTATGCGGGTGTAAATACAATGAAAATGGGCTTTGGAGCTGGTACAGATCTGATGGGTGCAACAAATGGGTCAGCAGACAAAGCGTATGACAATGTGGTTGCAGCTTCAAATATTGGAACAGTTTTAGGCTCTTCTGCCTTAGATAAATTCGAACAACGCTTCAATGCCTTAAAACATAATAATGAATATGCATTCGTTTTTGCTAAAAACGAAGAGACAGGAAAACCACAATTAGTTAAAGTTAGAAAGTCGGACGGTGAAGAGGTTGATAAGATATCTATCGATGGAACAAAGCCTCTCTATGAAGTGGATAGCTACAATGATAATCTGTATTATGTCAACAAGAATGAACTAAGGATTTACAATAAAAAATAAATCTCATTTAATTATTCAATATACTTACAAAACAATGTCAGCAAAATGAAATGCATTCATTTGCTGACATTGTCTGTATTTGTGTCTATTAATTACATTCAATAACTCCGGCGTGTATTTTCGATATTATCAATACGTCGGTTTGCATCGTCTTTGATATCTTTTCTGACTTCTTTCGAGCCCTCTTTGATATCTTTACGCACATTTTTCATATCTTGTTTTGCGGCGGAAATTGATTCTTTTGCATAAGGACTGTCAGAATCTTTCATGTCTTGTTTGAATTCTTTGTAATCGTCCTTGGCTTCGCGACGAAGGTCTTTTGCCTGGTCTTTTACAAATTTAGAATCTTCTTTAGCTTCATTTTTGATATCTTTTTTCAGGTCTTTAGCTGCTTTATCAGCATCACGGTCGTTTACCTGCCAGTCGCTGTAAAACGGATCGTTTACATTTCTATTATTGTCCATACATTCATTTTTTTAAAATTCAACATCACGATAAGTATCAACGAAAAGGGTTCTTGCTATTGTTGGGCCCTAACAACAACAATAACCGCTTACTTGATGAAGTATAAACACGGTGTGAGTGAATAAGTTCTCAAACGGATCTTATTTCATTTATTATTAGAGAATTCAAAGATTTTTTTAATTAAATATGGTTTAATCATATTGATCTCTTTTTACATGCTCTCTAATTCGTTTCAATCCTCTTCTCCAAAGATAAATGATGAACACTGTAAAAAGGATGGTCAATATAGTCATACCCATTCCTGAATAAGCGATCGCATCATAATACATCAGGATAAAATTAAAGGTTCCGTGTAATAACATGGGAACAAGGAAACTCAGGATCAGGTAATTTTTCCTTTGTGGATTGTGCGAGAACCGGGCAAGCGAGAAGAAATAGCCCATAAATACACCACAGAAACCGTGCATCGGTACGGGAAGGATAGCCCGCATAAACGCTATCTCATAACCATATTGCATGATATAAAGTATATTTTCAATCCCGGCAAATCCTAAGGCAACGCATACCGCATACACAATTCCATCGTAGTATTGGTCAAACTCACGGCTTTTCCACACGGCAAGGTAAAGAAAAGAGAACTTTACCAATTCTTCTGAAAAGCCTGCAACTATAAACGCATTATAAAAGGATTGAAGGAAAGGCGATTGAAAAACATTGAATGCACTCAACACTGTTTCCAGCAGAATAGCCGGTATGGCGGATACAACTCCTAGCAAAAAGCATTTTATCAGTAAATTCGCCGGTTCTTTCAAGGTGTCTTTACTGTAAATATAATAAATGAAAAGCGCAACCGGAGTTATCGCGGAAATTAGTAACAGCATAATAGTTTATTGGTATTAAGGATTGTACATAAAGAAGCAAAAATAGAAAAAATAATCATATACCTTTGTAGTATGAATGAAATGAAAGCCTATAAGGATTTTGGCGACTTCTTGAAAGAACAATTTCCCTTTAAGGTACAAAAGATATCTGTCAATGCAGGCTTTACCTGTCCTAACCGCGATGGAACTAAAGGATCGGGTGGATGTACCTATTGTAATAATCAAACATTCAGTCCGGAGTACTGCCGAACGGAAAAATCGGTAACTGAACAATTGAAGGAAGGAATACGGTTTTTCTCGCATAAATATCCGGAGATGAAATACCTGGCCTACTTCCAGGCTTATACCAATACCTACGATGAATTGGAGAAATTGATACAAAAATACGAAGAAGCATTAGCCTTCCCTGAAGTTGTCGGACTTATAATCGGCACGAGGCCGGACTGCATGCCGGAGGATCTATTAAACTATTTTGCGGTACTGTCTAAAAAGAAATTCTTGTTAATAGAATACGGGGTGGAAAGCACATTAGATAAAACGCTACGGACGATTAACCGTGGGCATACATATCGCGAATCGGAAGAAGCTATCCGCCGTACGGCCGCTAAAGGCATCTATACAGGAGCACACTTAATTTTAGGATTACCCGGAGAAAGCAGGGAGGAAATACTTCAACATGCTGATATCATTTCAACATTACCGTTGACTACACTCAAATTGCACCAGTTACAATTAATACGCCATACACGGATGGCAAAAGAGTTCGCGGAACATCCGGAGGAGTTCCATCTCTATACTGTTGATGAATACATCGATTTAGTGGTAGACTTTATAGAACGAACAAACCCTTCTATTGTTATAGAAAGGTTTGTATCACAATCTCCAAAAGAATTACTTATCGCTCCCGGTTGGGGATTAAAGAATTATGCATTTACCGCTAAAGTAAACAAACGCCTCGCCGAACGTAAAGCGTGGCAGGGACGGCTGTTTACTCCTCTTTCTTCATAACTAAATCTCCGTGATAAGAGATACTCTGCCGGTTGACAGGCGTTACATTAATGACAACCGAAGCATTCTTGAATGCCTGGATATTGAATGTAAAGTTATCTTCATCCGTACGGACTTTAAATGATATCTTGGCTGTCCCTTTCTTATCATAAGTAAGTTTATGATCCGTCATAATTCCTTCGAAACGGAGTCCGTCTCCTCCGCCGTAAGGAACAGAGTAAGCCCTGCCGTAATATGGCAGATGTGATATAATGGAATCACCACTTATTTCTAATGAGTAAAGTGAGGTTAGATTGACAGAACGCCCGCCCATAGGTAAAGCACGGTTTACCTCGATGGTGTAACGTCCGCTGTCTATCATTTCTTTTATTTGTTGAGCTTTTTCTTCTTTTTTACTTTGTTTTTGTGCATAAAGGGATTGCCCTCCGACCAGGAGAGCAATTCCCAATACAAAAAATAACCTAAATCTCTTCATACCTTCTAAATCTTAAAAACTAACACACAATAATAGTGTATATTAATAAGACAATCAAGAATGAAAAAAGTTTATGATTTATACGTTAATATATTTAAAAACTGCAAATAATGAAACCAATACTACCGTTTGATTGTTTTTATTTCATGTAGGGTAAAATTGATAATCGTTATATCTGATTAACTTTGCGTGGTTATACACTATCATTGATACGTTGATTTTAAAAAATATGGATAAAAAACAACTCTGGCAAGGGCTTACTAAAGAACAGGTTGAAGAAAGCCGCCGTTTACATGGAGAAAATATTCTTACCCCTCCCGAGAAAACATCCTTGTGGAAATTATTTTTGGAAAAGTTTGATGATCCAATCATACGCATTCTTATAGTAGCCTGGTTCCTTTCCATGATCATAGCCTGTGTCCATGCTTTTGGCCCGGAAGCGAAAGGTTTCAACGCATTCCTAGAACCTATCGGAATATTTTTTGCTATTATCCTGGCCAGCGGTGTCAGTTTTTTATTTGAAGTTAGAGCAAATAAAGCATTCGATGTATTAAATACGGTAAACGACGATACGCTGGTAAAGGTAGTGCGCGAAGGCAATATCACAGAAATTCCCAAAAAAGATGTGGTAGTAGGTGATATCGTTGTTTTAGAAGCCGGTGAAGAGATACCGGCCGATGGACAATTACTGGAGGCCGTCTCCATGCAGGTAAATGAATCGACTTTAACCGGAGAACCTGTAATAAGCAAAACAACAAACGAAGAACACTTCAATGATGATGCTACATATCCTTCAAATGTCGTAATGCGAGGTACTACCGTTGTAGACGGCCATGGTATTTTTGAAGTAGAAAAAGTCGGAGATGCTACCGGATATGGTAAAGTATATGAGGGAGCACAGATTGATAACCATATAGAAACGCCCTTACAGATTCAACTGAAAAGGCTGGCTAAAGTCATAAGTAAAGCCGGATATTCCATTGCGAGTGTTACCTTCCTTGTATTACTGGTTAAATTACTTGTTTCATCGTCCGGCATGCCCTGGATGGATTTAGTAGGCGATATTCTGAATATCTTTATGATCGCCGTTACATTAATAGTTGTTTCCGTACCAGAAGGATTGCCAATGAGTGTAACACTCAGCCTGGCGCTTAGCATGAACCGTATGTTGAAAACCAATAACCTGGTACGTAAAATGCACGCTTGTGAGACCATGGGTGCCGCTACTGTGATCTGTACAGATAAGACAGGTACACTTACACAGAATCAAATGCAGGTATACAAAACCAACTTTTATAACCTGAAAGAACAGAAACTGGCTGACGACGACTTAAGTAAACTAATCAAAGAGGGAATTTCGGTCAATTCAACAGCATATCTTGATTTCACGGAAGAAAAAGTGAAAACACTGGGCAATCCCACGGAAGCCGCTTTGATACTATGGCTCAACAGTAAAGGAGAAGACTATCTGTCATTAAGGGAAAATACCGAAGTGCTTGAACAACTTACGTTTTCTACTGAAAGAAAATATATGGCTACCATAGTTGACTCACCTTTTTTGAATAAGAAAATAATATATATAAAAGGCGCGCCTGAAAT
>DAMCDT010000045.1:0-16254 GCA_032058265.1 Tannerellaceae bacterium | reverse complement strand
GACTACGGAAGTTTTGAGGCAACTAACAGTGTTGATCATCCGTGAATTCGAGGGAAGGAACCGTCATATACTTATGGAGTCGTATATGGAAGCTATCCTGTTCCATGTATCATCCCTTATCCATAATACGGAGAAAAACAGTAGCCATTTCATCGTGTCAAGGCTGATGCGCCTGATCGATACGCATTTCCTCACGGAGCGGGAAACCGATTATTACGCCGTTACACTGGGTACAACCCCGAAAAGAATTAATGAAATCTGTAAAAAAGGAACGGGAAAGACCGTTAAACAGCACTTGCAGGAACGGCTTATCCTGGAAATAAAGAAAGAAATACGCCTCAATCAGAAAAGCCTGAAGGAGATATCTTTCGATCTCGGCTTCAGTGATCCGACGTATTTTACCCGCTTTTTCAAGCAGCAGACCTCCGTTACACCCACCCAGTTCAGGGACCAATAACCCATTTGTGCAAGTAAAGGGAGCATTCGTGTAAGAGTCGCGCGTTTTTTGATTGCTACATTTGCCCCTAAAAAGAAATAATGAAAAATTTTACTTTGATGCAATGGGTCGTTATCCTGATCCTATCCCTTTTAACCGCCCTTGAGCCGCTGTGTATCGACCTATATTTACCGGGATTTATTCAAATCGCCGACGCTTTTTCAACCCCTATATCCGCAGTGCAAATATCTCTCTCCACTTTTTTGGCTGGCTTTGCCGTCGGGCAATTGTTGTGGGGACCTTTGGCCGATAAATTCGGTAGAAAAAAACCGATACTGCTGTCGCTCTTCTTATTTATTGTGGCCTCCGTTGCCTGTCTGTATGTCCGCACCATTGAACAACTGTGGGTTGTTCGTTTCCTGCAAGCCGTTGGCGGATGCGGAGGTGTTGTGATCTCCCGCGCTGTGGTGACCGATTATTTCGATAAAGCCAATACGCTTAAAATATTCGCGCTGCTAGCGCTTATTATGGGCGTGGCTCCTATTATCGCGCCGAGCATTGGAAATGCCGTTTTACATACGTTCAAGTGGCAGGGACTGTTCAGCGCTATGGTTGTTTTAGGAGTCGTGTTATTTTTGCTGACCGTATTCTTCCCGCCCGAAACGCATACCGACCGTAAAGGGATAAAGAGACAATCAAACGTAATGCAGGATTACTGGGAAATACTTAAAAACAGAAAGTTCCTTGTTTATTCCCTATTGGCGGGATTAGCAAACGGTGCGTTAATGGTGTATGTTGCCAACGGTCCGTTCCTGATTATGGAAAAGGGTGGTTTCTCAAGCGACACATTCAGCCTGATATTCGGTTTCAATGCCCTCGGACTGATGATCGCTTCATTCCTCACAGCCGTTCTCCAGAAATATATCCGCACTCCGAAACTTGTTAAACAAGCTTTATTGGTAATGGGAGCAGCCAGTATAGCGTTGTTCGGCATGATGTATATGGACGTTACTATCGTACCGATCCTTTTTGTCCTTTACTTCTACATATTCCCTATAGGCATTTTATTTCCGACAACCATGGAACTGGCCATTACTCCATTCATCCACAACAGCGGAACCGCCTCCGCCCTTTTCGGCTCCATCCAGCTAATGGTGGCTTTCCTTTGCACCATGGTGTCCAGCTACATCAGCAACGGCTCCATCCTGGCAGTAGGCATCAGTTTCCTCCTTTGCAGCCTGGTAGCTTTCGCAGTAGTCTTTAGCCCGATAAACATAAAAGAGAAATATAGTTCGGAAGCAGCATAGAAATACCAGGGCCAAAGGGTGTAGCCATTATAGCACTAGGATAGGGCATTGCCCTGGAGTTAGCCCCAACAGGGCGGAAGCAACAAGGTTATGAGGGCGTCGCCCTCATCATTGGATCGCTGATTGACTACGTAGAGCATTGCCATAAGCTAATGTTACAAGGCCTTCGGCCTGAAATAAATGCTATCCGCTTCGAACATGTGACAACACCTTACCCTAACGCTCTTAGACCTTCAGCCTAATTACCGAATAAGTCAGCGGCGAGTTCCATGTTTTTAATAATTGGAACGGAGAAAGGGCATTTATCTTCGCAATTGCTACAGGCGATGCAATCGGAGCCATTTGCCGATAAAGAATTGTAATGCTGCCTAATGCTGGGTGGAATATTAGCTGTATCGAGTGTCGCTATGTCGAGATATTTATTAACCATAGCTATATTGATATCAACGGGACAAGGTTGGCAATGGTTGCAATAGACACATTTTCCGCTAAGTTCTCCCTGATATCCCCTTATAATATCGATATAGTCCCGTTGCTCCGCCGTAGTATTCAGGTAGGCAACAGCTTCTTCGATTTGCCAGGCAGACTTGCAACCGATCATTGTACTGACCACTCCAGGACGGGTTAAAGCATAATGAATGCATTGTGGAACGGTCATTGCTTTTTTGAATGGGGAGTGTTCGGCGGATAAAAGCCTCCCGCCACCTAAGGTTTTCATTACCGTAATGGCTATCCCTTGCTGTTCGCAGTATTTATATAGTTCCGCACGGATGGGATCGATCGTAACGTATTGTTGCTCGGCAAATAGTTTATCGTCGAATGTAGTTAAAACATGCGCTTCGGCAGGTGTCATATCAAATGCAGGATTGATCCTGAACATCATCAGGTCTACAATACCTTTTTCCAACAATTTTCTGGCAACGGTCGGATTATGTGAACTGGTTCCAATCGCTCCGATAATCCCTTTCCGTTTCAATTCCAACGCATAATCAACAATTCCGTTGGAATATATTTGTTCGAATGCTTCGTCAGAATCTACAAAAAATAGCATACCCACGTCGATATAGTCGGTACCGAGGTTATCCAACAGTTTTTCAAAATACCTTTTGCAAGTCGGTAAGTCGCGGCTGATATCGTATTGCTCTTTTAAATCAACCGACCCGATATGGCCTTGTATGATCATATCTTTGCGGCGGTTTCCAAGCGCTTTGCCTATATTACGCCTTACTTCGTCACCAGGCATAAACAGGTCCAGGATGTTTATACCGTTATCCAGTGCGGTATGGATCGTTTCTTCTACTACGGCATAAGGTTTGCCATCAAGATGTTCGGCACCCAGTCCGATAATACTGGTAGACATGTCTGTATTTCCTATTTTGCGATATTCCATTTCTTGTGCATTGATAAGTGGCAAATATACTTCTTTTGCATCATAATAAATTATCTTCAATTAAAGTTATATCTTTGCTAATATGTAATTTTATATAGAATGATACCTTTTAATATTATGAAACAACAAATACTTAATGCCGTGCGTCAGGAATTTAAAACCATCAACATTCAATGACTAAGGCCAAACAAACCGCCTCCCGATGGTTAAATAACAAGATAGCCGAAGCAAAAGGCGCCTACATTTCAGCTTCTGTATTTACCATCCTAAGCGTGATCTGTTTCATTCTTTTCAGTTGGTACCTGTCAGGCTTCGCGGCTTCATGGCTCGATGACGGACAGATACTCCCTGCCCCATTACTCTACGCGCTGATATTCCTTACGGGACGATACATTCTTGCCCATTTCGCCTCGGAGCTTAACTATAACGCAGGAAATATTATCGTCTCCAAAATTAAGAAAAGACTATATCCAATATTGCTCAACAAAAGCCAGTACGACTCTGTATCGGGCACTCTTCTTGTTACTAGGGTAAGTGACGACCTGAAACCCTATTTCGCTTTTTTCATTCCCAATGCGCTGGCATCGGTTTTATCTACCCTTTTAATGCTGATAGTTAGCTTCGGGATGGAAAAATGGGTAGGCTTTGTGTTGCTGATCTCGTTGCTGGTCATTCCCATGCAGATGATTGTTATCGGAGTGGGCGCCGAATCGCTTCACAAGAAACACATCAATCTTTTTATGAAATACTCAGCTGTATTCTATAACAGGCTCCAGACTATTGCCGAAATAGTTAATTTAGACAACTTTGCACCGCAGTACGGTTTTTTATCGAAGAAGAGTAAGTCGCTAAATAAGGCTACTACCGATGTGATGCGGGTGGCTATTTTATCGTCGGCAGTGCTGGAGCTTTTTGTAACCATTTGCATAGCCGCCATTGCTATTTACTTGGGTATGAGCCTGCTTGGTATTATGGTAGGCCCTAACTACGGGAAAGGATATGATTTCCACACCGCGCTGTTCCTCCTAACCCTTGCGCCCTACTTTTTCTTTTATATAAGGAAATTCTTCAGCGCTTACCACGACAGGAACAGGGCAATTGCATCCGCAAAACTGATCATGCCGATACTGGACGAAGCCATCGATACGCCATTGATGGACACAGACGAAGCACTAAACACATTCCAAATCAAGGCCATCGATTTTGCCTATCCTGATACATTAGTGAAAGTCTTGCACAATATCCATCTTACATTGCCAACGAAAGGATTGGTACTGGTAAAAGGAATCTCAGGTTCGGGAAAATCCACTCTGCTGAAAATCTGCGCGGGAAGCCTGATGGCGCAAGACGGTACGGTTTCGGTAAACGGGAAAGACAATCAATGGTCACGCCAATGGCTGAAAGTCAACACGTCATACATGAACCAGTTCCCTTTTATCTTTGACGGAACATTGCTATACAACGTCTTTCTGGATAAGGAAGCAAATCAGAACTGCCCATATCCTGCCTTCCTCGATAAAATCATTGACAAAAAGGATAACGGTTGGAAAACCATCCTGAGCCATAACGGCAAGCAACTATCGGGAGGCGAAAAACAACTAGTAACACTTGCACGGATGCTCTTACATCCCAGACCAATAGCTATTCTGGATGAGCCTACGGCAAGCCTGGACGCCGATACTGCCGGAATCATTCTGCCCGAAATCGTAAAACTGGCGGAAAAACGCTTGGTTATCGTCGCATCGCACGAAGAAATGTTCGACAGCGTTGCCAACACCATCCTGAACTTAAACTGGGGGGAACAAATGAGATATGAATAATTTTATCGCAAAATATATCGTACATCCCTTCGCTGGAAAATGGTTGCGCGGACTCTTTTTATTGTTGTTGTGGACAGCGGCCTTCATTGCGCTTCCTGCTATTTCGGGTTGGTTTCTGGCAATGTGCAGTGTGGCCTTTGTAACGACAAACACCCTTTTTGCTTACATAATACCTTCCGCAGTAATCCGTTTACTGGCATTGGTACGTACAGCCACAAGATATTTCGAACGGCTGGAAAACCACAAGACCACGCTCGAAGCACAGCAAAGCCTGCAACTAAGGATATTCCGTTCTGTTGCCAGACTTCCTTACTTTAAAAAGCAGGTCAACAACAACTCCAAGTTGCTAGAAAACAGCACGCACGGCGTCGACCAGATACTTAACCACATCTTATTGTGGCTCCTGCCCTTAACCTCGCTGGTACTTTCGCTGGTTATATACTTTTTCTTCCTGAATCTATTCTCGCATGTAATTGCTGTAGAATTCATCGTTTCATCCGCCATACTTCTGTTTATGGTTCCGCAATTATTCTTTCGTAAAAACAGAAATCTTTATGCCAAAGTGAAAACAGGGCGCGAAGAAAACAATCAGGTGCTCATCCAAAGTTTCCGTGGACGTATAGAAATATCCAAATACAATCTCGAAGAGAAAGCCATCGGGCAATACAAACAACGATTATCGCAATTAGAACGATCAGAAAATAAACTGCAAACCAATTCTTTCTATCTGCAACTGATCGGCGGGTTGGGATTCAGCTATATCGCCGCTTTCATCCTCTGGAACGCAAGCAACTACAGTATTGACGCCCCAATGGCCATCGGGATATTCTTCGGCATCATGGCTCAAGCCGAGTTGTCCGAAATGCTTTTCTCGGGGAAATCCGAAAAAAGTTCAGTAGAGCAGCAAATCAGGGATATTGATTCAGTCATCAGCCAGGGTGACCAAGCTGTCGACACAATACAAGTCCATTCTCCTTTGGAAACAATCAGCCTGAAGAACATCAGCGCGACAATCCCTGAAACTTCCGTAACAACCTCCGCCATATCATTCGATATAAAAAAAGGCGAATGGATTGCCCTCTTCGGCGAAACGGGAAAGGGAAAAACTACCTGGCTAAACTGCTTATTCTATCCCGAATACCGCCTAAACGGCTCGCTGACGTGGAATGGAAACCTGGAATTGCCCCATCTGCCCATTCCCGAAAGCATCTACGTCACCCAAAAAGCCTATCTGCTCACGGGAACATTGCGCGAAAACTTCGAAGGCCACCCCGACGAAGCCGTAGAACAAGCTTTGGAAACAGTAGACCTGTCAGCCTGGCGTTATTCACTCCCCGACGGCCTGGATACCTGGTTGGGCGAAAACGGTGAAACCCTCAGTGGCGGACAACGCAAAAAGCTATTGCTGGCACAAGCTTTGCTGAAGCATCCTCAACTATTGGTGGTAGATGAACCAACAGCGGGGATAAGTTCGGAGAATGCCATAAGCATTTTCAATAATATCAAACGCCAATATCCAGACCTCTCTATTCTGATGGCGACACATTTAAAAGATTTTGAGAAAATAGTGGATAAGGCGGTAGGAATTTGATTGAAATAGGAAACGTTTCACCCCCGTCGTATAGACGCAAGATTTTGCGTCTATACAAATGATCCATGCCAATCATATACAAAAACATTTATCTTTGTAATTTCGGCAATTATGAACATAACCAGGAAAGGAATGGATTCATTGAAAATAATATCCGCCGTTCGTCAGGCGCTGATAAGTAGTGCCGATGAAAAGACAAAAGCAGGCTCAGACCGTTTTCACAAACCGGGCGAAGCTCCGAAAGTGTATGGAGTAAGAATGGGTACAGTGAACAAAATAGCCAAAGAGAGCCAGAAAGAAATAAAAGGATTGTTGAAACAAGAAACATTTGTCCTGTGCGAAGAACTCTGGCAATCAGGTGTTTTGGAAGAAGCCATTGTTGCCTGCGCCTGGACAGAATCGTTGAACAAGCAATATGAACCTGCCGACTTCAAAGTATTCGAACATTGGGTTTACGATTATCTGACTAATTGGGGAGATTGTGACACATTATGCAACCACACAATAGGTTACTTTGTTATGATGTATCCAGAGTATATAAACGAATTAAAAAGCTGGGCAAAGTCTGATAAACGATTTGTAAGGCGTGCCGCGGCCGTAACCCTGATTATTCCTGCCCGCAAAGGCATGTTTCTGGAAGATATTTTCGAAATAGCTGATATACTCATGCTCGGTAAAGACGACTTAGTGCAAAAAGGATATGGCTGGATGCTAAAGGCTGCCAGCGAAGCACATCAACAAAAGGTATTTGAATATGTGATGTCAAATAAGGCCGTTATGCCCCGCACGGCACTGCGTTATGCTATCGAGAAAATGCCTGCCAACCTGAGAACAGAGGCAATGAAAAAATAAAATTAACCTGTAAAGACACAAGATTTTGAAAATTCAAATGATGCTGGTAATGCTTTCGTTTTGCATGGGAGCATTTGCTCAATCCGAGAAACAAACAGTTACGAAAACTTCCGCAACCCGGCAGGAGTTTAAAATTGATGGAGATAATGACGTTTACATGCTTACTTATTTCCGTCAGCGTTATCCCACACGCATTGAAATCGACCCTGACGGTAACATAATCGAAGTGCCGCTGCCTGATCCGCTGCTCATAAACAAATTGCATATTGCACTATCAAACGATGGACGCCATTGGACAGCACTAAATAATAATGAACCAGTATGGGACCACCATATTCGTGATCCGTATGTTCGCCGTGGGCCTGACGGGCTTTGGCGAATCTTATCGACCGGAGGCGGAAGAAGCGCCGACCACGAAAAGCTAGGACCAAGCTGCCTGTATGTTACGTCAAAAGACCTGATCAACTGGCATGTTGAAGGTACTTTACCTTTAATGAAAGATGTAAAGACTGAAGAGGGAGCACTCGCAAAGAATATTTGGGCGCCTGAATGGTTTTACGATGAAAATACCGGCGAATATATTTTGTTCTGGTCTTCTTCCTTCAAAGATGCGGGTTGGAAGGAAAGCCGCCTGTGGTACTGCAAAACCCGCGACTGGAAAACATTCACACCAGCGAAAGTCCTTTTTGAGCCTCCTTATTCGGTGATAGACGGCACATTATTATTACATGACGGTACTTACTATCTTTTTCACAAAGAAGAGGAATTTGGCGCGAAGACTGGAGAAAGAAGAGCTATCCGAGTAGCCACATCCGGAAACCCCGAAGGTCACTATACTGTTATTGAAGGCCAGTTGAACAACGGCCAGATTGTTCCTGTCATAACGGAAGGCCCGACGGTTATAAAAGACCTTACAAATTCCGGATGGTTATTGTATTATGATTATTGCATGACGAACCGTTTCGGCTTATCGTATTCACCTGATTTGATTCATTGGTCGGTTGAGGAAGATGTAAGTTTTCCCTCGGAAGCGAGACATGGATGTGTATCGATCCTGAAAGTGAAAGAGGCCAGAAAACTTTTGGAGGCTTATCCGGTTGAAGGATTAGGGAAATGATGGATGGTATTGTAGAGACGCAAGATATTGCGTCTCTACAGGGTTCGACGCTATTTCTTTTCCTCCGAGTTGGAATATGTTACCCTGTATCTGTTCGTCATGGTAAATTGATTCGATATAAATAATAAAATAACAAAAAACAGGCTATTATCTTACGTTACGTTCGTAACAGCCTGAAAAAAAATTTCCCCGGGAATTATACAATAACCCGTCTTATTTTACTGCATATACTACGCTAAACCAACCTTGCGGATCGTGGCAAATAGTATATTGGGAGAATCCTCCCCATTGACATAATTGCTTGATTTTATCGTAAGTAAACTTATGGGAATTTTCCGTACGGATCGTCTCGTTTTTCTTTAGGGTGATGAAATCGGACGAGTCACGGGGCATCACGATGATATCCTTTAGTGCTCTGAGATGCATTTCGATACAGCTTTTTTCTTTGTTGAAGAAGGCGAGATGTTCGAAATCGTGCGCACGGAAATCAGTTCCCAGCAGGCCGTTTACTACATTCAGCATGTTGAGGTTAAATTGTGCGGTCACACCTTGCGAATCATTGTAAGCACGTTCAACCACATCAGTATCCTTTACCATGTCGACACCCAGCAGGAATCGGTCGCCGGGCTGCATCTCTTTTTCCAACTGACGGATGAATCGTTCGGCTTCTTCCATAGTAAAGTTTCCTATAGTACTTCCAAAGAAGCAAAAGAGCCGTTGCCCGTCTTTAGGCAATACATGTAACTGTTGCTGGAAATCGGCTACAATACCGTTAATGGTATGAAGGGGGAATTGTTCGGATAAGGCTTCGACAGACTTTATGATTTCCGATTCACAGATATCCACAGGATAATAATTGATCGTTCTTAGCACCCTGTCGGGCTGCTGCTGCAATAAAAGTGTTATCTTAGACGGATCGCCGCTGCCAAGCTCGACAATACTCATGTGGCGGAGGTTGATCTTTAAGATATTAAACAGGTTGGAAAGAATTTGTTTCTCCGTACGTGTCGGATAATATTCATCTAGTGAAGTTATTTCTTCAAAAAGTTCGGAACCTCTTGTATCGTAAAAGTATTTGGAAGGAATATATTTCTGGGGTGCCATCAATCCTGTCATAATCTCGTCGTGCACCCTTGTTCTTCCGATGTGCGGAAGGTAATTTTTAATATCTAGTTCTTTTATCATCATCGCTTATTTCCATAAAGGGTTTAATTCTGTTTCGGGAACTCCAGTCTCGTAAGGGTTGGCGGGATCGTTACTCCACTCGAACCATCCTCCGTCGAATACCGATACGCGGGGATATCCCATAAGCCACGCATTGAAAAAGGCTTCACTGCCGCGCCAGCCCGTGCCGCAATAAAAAGCCAGGTGTTTGTCGGGCGTAATGCCGATAGTCTGCCATTTGGAAGCAACTTCGTCTGCTTCGCGGATAGTTAGGTCAACATTTCTGTAATTTTCCATGTGGTAGGCGTCCGACCCGCAGTTTCCGAATATTGCACCTGGAATGCGTCCTTTCTTTTCGATGTAATTGTAGCCGCTTACCTCTCCGATATATTCGTTCCAGCTTCTGACGCAAATGATATCAGCGTCGTCGGCATCGATCATTTCCTTTGCTTCGGGTACATCTACTGCCAAATTTGGATTGACGGGTATATCCGCTCCGAAATTATTTACGGGATGTTTGGGAACATCATCGGTTACTACTTTAAAACCTGCGTCTTCCCATGCCTGGAAACCTCCGTTCAAGATGCGAACGTCTTTTACGCCTGCATACAGCATGATAAACGCGTTACGCATCGCCCCTATATCGCCTGCCGCACTACCGGGAAACTCGTCCGCATTGTCGGGCGACATATACTTGCCATATAATATAACCGTCGTATCAGCCGTAATACCATGCTCTTCCAATGCCTTTTTGAGTTCTTCAGGAGAGCGCCGGTTCCACGTTTCAGGCGCTTCGAGCGCCAGGGTATCCATATCTATCGCACCGGGAATATGCCCCGACAGATAAGCATTCCGGTTCCGGTAATGCGAATGAACAATGATATACTTGCCTTTAGGCGCTTCGTCTACCTCTTCACCTTCTATTAAGGAGTTCACCCATTGGGCGGAGACAAGGTTGCGATAGCGTGACAAACGTTCCATAGGAAGCGATTCATCTACAGTCCATTCTTCGAGGAAATTAGGATAAATCCGTAGATTATCATACCCGAACTTCTTAAAACAGTTGGCTACTTTCTCGCAATTGTAGTTGTCATATCCATATAGAACCAGATCGTCAGTCTCTTTCAGTCCCTTATTCCTGACTATTTCGATCCAGTCCATGTATTTTGTCCATTTGGCATCGAGTGATTTAGCTCCTGGGATATGCCCTCCACGGGGTTCCCACCTGAACTTCCAGCCATTATAAGCGTCAACGGGACGCACATCTATTATCTTCGCGGACTTGTCTTTTACTATCTGTACCATCTCCTCGGTACTTATCATTTCAATATCATTCATACGGGCAGTAAATATTATTTGGTAATACCTTTTAACAGAAAAAGAGCAGTAAATGTTTATCCCGAATACATCCTTCTTCTTTTGAGAAACATTAAGGAAATTTGAGATAAAGTAATCCGGTAACGGTCAACTCTTACCCCCGTAATTTGTTTTAAAGGCATTCTATAAATTTAAAATTTACGATTATGTTATTAGAAGAATTAAAAACCTTAGCTGCCAACTTGTATAAAGAAGCAGAAGAAGCAACGCCCATAGTTGGCGACGGAGAAAAAAACGAATGGATGGCTCACCGCCTCGACGAAATAATCGAAGAAAACGGCGCCGCCCTGAACTGTCTCCTGCAATTCAACCTCATATCTGAAGTAACCGATTTCCTCGAACAACAATATGAAGACAGGAAAGACAAAAACATCGACCAGGACTTATCCTGCGACAGCCGCGCAAAGGAGAATGACCGCATAGTATCCACTCCTTTACAGAACGTCAGGAGAAGCAATGATAATATTGTTACAGACTCAGAGTTAGTTGATGAACCGGTTGTAGTAATTGAAGAGGATATTCTTATTGTAGGGGATGCGAACGACATGACACAAAAGAATACTTGCCGGTAAGTTCGCTCGTATCTTATAAATTAGGCGTAATCACAGATTACAGAATTACACAGATTATTTTATTGAAATATCAAAAACAAATAATCTGTGTGACATGTTAAATCTGTGGTTACTTTTTGATTTGGTATTAATATAAACAGATTATAAAATGAGTAGTTATCCGATGAGAGATCCTAAAAAGGATCATCTAATTACCCTTGAGAATTCTGTATTGCTGATCATTGACTATCAACCCATACAGATCACATCCATTAATTCGATGGATAAAAGAACGTTGATAATGAATATGGGCGTCCTCGCCGAATTGGCGAAAGCATATAAATTGCCTGTAATCCTTTCAACGGTAAATGTTCGAACCGGAGCCAATAAGGACACCATTCCTCAAATCCGCGAACATCTCGGCGATATACCCTCCTACGACCGGACAAGCATCAATGCCTGGGAAGACAAAGAATTCTACGAAGCTGTACAGGCAACCGGAAGAAAAAAGTTATTAATGGCTGCACTCTGGACAGAAGCCTGCCTGACTTTCCCAACTATAGATGCGATTAAAGAAGGGTTCGAAGTTTATCCCGTTGTCGATTGTGTGGGCGGAACATCAGTCATCGCACACGAAATGGGCCTACGCAGAGTAGAACAAGCAGGCGCTCAACTAACCAGCCTTGCCCAATTTGCATGCGAACTCCAAAGAGACTGGAACCGCAATGAAACCAAAGAAGACTTTGTCCGCATTATGGAAGAAGCACGGTGGTTTCCCAATTTGATTAAATAAAAGTTTAAATCGAATAAGGTTTATATACATAAAGGATAACTTCTTTTAGTTTGTAAAACAACGTTTAAGCCTAATTTTATTTATTTCATAAACACTTTTCAATGATATATTCATTCCTATTTTCGCTTTCACGATATAGGTCTGTTGACGGTCTACACGTACACGGTAATTAGTTGATAACTTTGTGCTGTTGTAAACCAATGCGCCACTGGCATTATATATCTGGAGGCTACTGATCTCATTCCTTGCTTCTATCACGATATAACTATCCTTAGAAGAAACAATCATATCATCAGACAATTCAATCTCTTCATTATTGGTCGGGTTATACCTGAATTGAAGTGTGAAACGGTCGTTCAACTCAATTGCTTTACCATCATTCAACTTAGCTAACGTAAAGAAGTCTGTAAACGTATACTGTTTTTGTCCGTGAGCTTACATCACCTCATATAGTAACTACCGTCAGTTAATTCTTGCTTTCCTGTATGTGTTTAAATAAATATACTGTTAATTTCGGAACCAATACTAAGACGAGGATTATATCAAAAACCTATCCTAGAATTATAAATCTTAATAGTAAACGGTTTTCAAATATTAATGTTATCTTTGCAGCTTATGACATCTAACGGTAAGAAGATATTGGTGAAGTAAATAATCTGCGAATCGCCTGATTTACAGATTATCCCTCCGTTTTATTATCTGGAATTTCTTTTCAGATAGTTTTCAATTTCCATTTATTAACCTGATATTACGTGTGATTGCGGATTAAAATCCAGAATACACTATTACTATAAATATTATATAGTCATGAATAATGAACATGCAGTAATCCATGAATTTGATTTTTCATTAACCGGAGAATTCTTTAAAGATTTAGAACGCCAAGGGCCAGCGAGTGAAGATGTAACCAAACTAGCTCTATATTTGGCCGGAGCATTAAATAAAGACGTACAAATTGCTGATATTGGATGCGGCACCGGTGGTCAGACATTCTTACTTGCTAAACATACTAAGGGAACTATACAAGCCTCTGATTTGATGCCTGCTTTTATTGAATCACTTCGAAAGAGGCTGGAGAAGTCTGAATATAAAAACCGTATCTCATTCAAACTTCAATCCATGTTTGAATTACCTTATGCAGATGAATCGTTTGATTTACTATGGGCTGAAGGGTCTATTTACCATATCGGCTTTCAACGGGGACTAAAAGAATTCCGAAGATTCCTTAAACCTTCTGGGATGATAGCTGTTTCGGAAGTTTCGTGGTTTACAGATAGCCGTCCTGAAGAGATATCTTCGTTCTGGCAGGATAATTACCCCGAGATAGACACAATAAGTAATAAAGTAAAACAAATGGAAAAAGCAGGTTATAAAGCTATTGCCCATTTTGTGTTGCCGGAAGAATCCTGGTGGAACTATTTCAATCCTATCACTGCACATATAGATGAGTTCCTTGAAGCCTATCCTAATAATAATGAGGCACAAGGATTAGTTGAAATGCTAAAAGGCGAAATTGCTCTCTATGATAAATACAAAGACCACTATGGATATGTATTTTATATTGGCCAAAAAATTTAAAACAATCGATTTTTATGATTAAAATTATTTCAATTAGGGAAAATCCCGAATATAAAGATACAGCAGTAGATACCCGGGAACCATTATCATTCATTATCAGACAGGAGACTGTTAAGGATCATGCCGAGGTTTATTCTTTAATTAAAACCGCTTTCGAAACAGCAAATGTAAAGGATGGGGATGAACAAGACTTCGCGGTTAAATTACGTAATAGTAAAGGTTTCGTTCCGGAACTATCATTAGTCGCTGAACTCGATGGCAAACTGATAGGCCATATCATGATGACTAAAACACATGTTGAGCAGGCTGACGGAAGTATGTTCGAAGCATTATTGGTCGCCCCCCTTTCTGTATTGTTAGAACACAGGAATAAAGGTATTGGTTCCTCATTGATGGAAGAAGCTATACGGATAGCAACTTCTTTAGGTTATAAAGCTGCTTTTCTGGTAGGTGATCCGAATTATTATAATCGTTTTGGTTATAGACAAACTTCTTTCTTTGGAATTAAACCCAGAAGTCCTATACCCGATCAATTCGTGCAGGTTTTAGAATTGCAGATAGATAGTTTGAAAGGCATCCAAGGAACGGTAGATTGTCTCTGAGCTATCATTGGTCAATAAACAAAATCATTATGAATAAACAAAAGTTACTATGATATCCTTCACGGGTATTGTAGTAACTTTTTTTAGTCCTGAAACAAAGTTTTCATACTTTTGTTTATCATACAAATGATGATTTGCAAACTATATGAGTACAGATAGGATAAATCAACGACAAGATGGTTTGCCTATGCCATCCCGCCTATGGGCTATTGCAGCCATTGGGTTTGGTATAACTTTGTCTGTATTGGACGGCGCTATAGCCAATGTAGCGCTCCCAACTATTGCAAGTGATCTGCAAACAACCCCGACCTACTCTATCTGGGTAGTAAATGCTTATCAGTTGGCAATGACCATTTCCTTATTATCCATGTCATCCATAGGTGATATTTATGGCTACCGGAAAGTCTATATCGCCGGATTGATTATATTTACGTGTACATCCTTATTTTGCGCCCTTTCCACATCATTACCCATGCTAATCGTTGCTCGTGGCTTGCAAGGCTTCGGCGCAGCGGCAGTCACAAGTGTGAATACAGCACTAGTCCGAATCATTTATCCATCAAAATACCTTTCACGCGGTATAGGCCTGAATGCTTTGATTGTATCTGTTGCTTCTGCTGCCGGTCCGACCATTGCTGCAGGAGTATTATCAATTGCATCATGGCCGTGGTTATTTGCCATTAATATTCCGGTGGGTATTGCGGCTTTTATTATGAGCTGTAAGTTTCTTCCTGAAAATCCCGTTAAACGTAACGGACGAACATTTGACAAGATGGGAGGAGTACTTAATGCCATAACATTTGCATTAGTTATCGGTATTATCGAAGGGTTTACGCATAAGTTCAGTATGCTGTTGATACTAATTGCATTCATAGCCCTTTTATTCTTCGGATACTTATATATCCAACGGGAAAGAAAACTGGAATATCCGATCTTCCCCGTCGATCTGTTACGCATTCCTATTTTTTCACTATCGGTTTTGACTTCGCTTATTTCCTTTATTGCCCAGATGTTAGCGATGGTTTCGTTGCCTTTCTTTTTACAGGGAGCTATGGGACGTGATGCTGTTTCAACAGGTTTACTGATAACACCATGGCCTTTAGCCACAATGATAGCTGCACCTTTAGCCGGAGTATTAGTAACAAGGATCAATCCGGGTATCCTGGGAGGAATCGGCCTGTTTATATTCTCCATTGGATTGTTTATGCTGGGGAAACTGCCATCTCATCCTTCCGATTTAGAAATTATCTGGCGGATTGCTATGTGTGGATTCGGTTTCGGACTTTTCCAAACACCTAATAATACCGTTATCATATCTTCAGCTCCTCAAAACCGTGGGGGAGGCGCCAGCGGCATGCTGGGAACAACCCGTTTACTGGGACAGACTACAGGCGCTGCCCTCGTTGCCTTAATGTTTGAGGTATTTCCTTCCAACGGCACCCATGTATCTTTATTCACAGGTAGTGCTATCGCCATTATAGCAGCATTTGTCAGTTTATCACGTATAGGTAAATCAGTTCCGGATAATCGCTAAATATATCCTTATTATAAATTAATTATCTTTGTCATTAAGATGAAAAGGATTATTTATATACTTGTTTTAATCGGATTGATTGCTTGCGGCAAAGAAGAGCCTTCTCTTTTCTTCGAACTGAAAGATATCAATGAGCTGACAC
>DAMCDT010000044.1:0-16317 GCA_032058265.1 Tannerellaceae bacterium | reverse complement strand
GTTTGGTTTTTGCAGATAATCCTCAGGCTTATGCCAATACCTTCTATTTATTTGATAAAAAACGAGGAACTGGAGAGAGTATTTGGGATATAAAAAAACGTATTGGATATGTTTCTCCGGAAATGCATCTTTACTATAATGAGAATGTGCCTGCTTTACATATTGTCGGCTCAGGTTTTTTCGATTCTATAGGCTTATATAAAAAATGCAGTGAGTCGCAATTGGTTTCTGCTCTTGGGTGGATGAAAGTTTTTGGTATAGACCATTTAAAAGACCGGCTGTTCCTGACATTATCATCCGGCGAGCAACGATTAACACTTTTAGCACGCTCCTTTGTTAAAAACCCCGATTTGCTTATCTTAGATGAACCATTTCATGGATTGGATAAGAGCAATAAGAAAATGGTAACCGGTATTATTGAGAAATATTGTTCCCAGAAAGGGAAAACACTCATTTATGTCACACATTATTTAAATGAATTACCGCCATCAATTAATCATAAATATGAATTGGTAAAACAGGCTTAAATCAATTGTCAATGAAATACATCTTTACTCTATTCTGGATTTTGGTTTTTTGTGTACTATTTGCTTTTTTGCAGGTACAATATGCTTTTAATTTCTATTTTATCGAGCAAAGGCAATTGTTTCAAAATACATGGTATTATATTTCAGAAGTTTTTTTTCAACCCGGAGGTTTATCATTGATACTTTCTGAATTTATTGTACAGTTTTATCTTTTACCATATTGGGGAGCTGCAATTACAGCCGGTTTAATTAGCATTGCGGGTATTCTGACTTATCGGATTATAAATGTCATTGCACCTAGAGCTAATCTTTTGGTTTTATCTCTGCTTCCGGTTATTTCTCTTCTGTTTATTCAATTTGATTTTAATTATATAACTCAAGGAACCGTATCATACGTTTTAATGTTGGTTGCCTTCTTGCTTGTTATTCTAATTAAATCATACAAATCAAGGTTAATCGTTCATGGCATTGTAACTTTTATATTGTTTTATCTCGCCGGACCTGTATTTGTTCTGTATGCTTTATCAGCTACTCTCTATGAGTTTTTTAAAAAATCTCCCCACAAATACCTTGCATTCATTATACTGGCAGAAGCATTCATAATCGGTTTTGGAAGTATTTACTTCTCTGTAACTCCGGATTTTCGCTTTACTTTTTTACCCGATGCTTTTTACCATACGAGACGTTTTCCTCCTTTTGTTATCTATTTTTCCTGGATCAGTTTATTGTTACTTGTAGGATTGGCAATAGCAGTGAGAAATAAAGATATAGTGGGTAAAAATCAATATTTATCATGGGGCTTGCAGTCAATTATTATAGTTGCATTTACTTTATGGGGAATTCCCAGGTATGATGATGCTAAATCATATATGATCAAAAAATTGGATTACTATTGCCGGACCGGACAATGGGATAACATACTTGAATGTTGTAAAGGGCCGTTGAACAATTATCTATATTTGAATTGTGTGAATATGGCTTTATCCGAAAAGGAAGAGTTGGGAGAGAAAATATTTTCGTATGATCAACGGGGCACACGAGGTATTCTTGTAACATGGAACCGTACGGATGCTATTTCTGTTTTACTGAGCGATTTATATTTTGCTATTAATAATATAGCGCCTTCTCAGGAATTAGCTTTTGAAGCTTATGTGGCGACAACCAATAGTGGCAATCCGAGAATGTTAAAACGCCTTGTCCAGACAAACCTTATTTACGGTGATTACCCAATAGCCGAAAAATATATAAGTATTCTGGAGAATACACATTGTTATAAAGATTGGGCTAAAGCCCACCGTAAGTTCTTATATAAGGATGAGTTAATTGAAAATGATGAATTATTAGGAAAGAAACGTCGATCGTTAGTCACAAAAAATACACTTTCTCAAATGAAAGGATTAGATGCTGATTTATGTCAGATCGCTGAAATCAACCCGTCGGCTCCCGCTGCGATAGAATTTTTGGGAAGTTCATATTTATTAGCAAAAGATGTATTGAGTTTTCAATTGTTGATAGAGAAATATTATGGCACAGAAGTAATCCCTGTTTTACCGAAGAGTTTTCAGGAAGCAGTTATTATATTATCGGAAACTGATCCGGAATATTGGAAACGTTTTCATATTTCCGAATCAATTATCCAACGGTTTGATGAATATAAGAAGCAAGTCGTAGCAAATAAAAATAATACCAGTTTGCTGCCCGGATTGTTGAGGAGTTCATTCGGAGATACCTATTGGTATTATTTTATGTTTAAATAAGAAGATTATGAGAAAAATATTGATAAATGTTCTATTACTTCCGATGCTTGTTGCCTGTACACTTTCAGTACCTGAAGCAAGAAAAGTTGACAGGCTTCCTGAAATATTTCCTGATTATATCGAGGTAACCATTCCATATAATATCGCGCCACTCAATTTTAAATTAACAAACTCTTATGAAGAAGCGTATGCAGTGTTTACATTTAATGAAGAAGAATTGGCTGTAAAAGAGAAAAACGGACAAATCAAGATCCCTGAATCTAAATGGAATAATCTGTTAATAAAAGCAACCGGTAGTTATATATCAGTAGTTGTATACACTAAGGATAAGGAATGGGAGAGTTACCAACCCTTTAATATCTACGTAGCTAAAGAGCCTGTAGACCCTTATATTGCCTATCGGTTAATAGAGCCTGGTTATCAATTGTGGAATGAAATGGGAATTTATCAGCGAAATTTGGAAACATATACCGAAAGCGCTATTATGGAGAACAAGCTTAGCGGGTACAATTGTATGAATTGCCATTCTTTTTGTATGCAGGATCCGGATAAAATGTTGTTTCATATGCGTGAAACTTACCCCGGAACATACCTTATAGATGGTGATAAGATTGAAAAATTAAATACAAAAACAGATCAGACTATTTCGTCACTTGTATATCCTTCATGGCATCCTTCCGGTCAATATGTGGCATTTTCCGTGAATGATACAAAACAAGGATTCCACCTGAATGATAAGAACAGGGTTGAAGTATATGATAATGAATCAGACGTTGTGGTGTATGATATAGAAAAACATGAAATAGTTACCTCACCTTTTCTATTTTCAAAAGATGCTTATGAAACCTTTCCTGCTTTTTCTCCTGATGGGAATACCCTATATTTTTGCTCGGCCAAAGCCCTGCCTATGCCGGAGTCTTTTGATGTATTAAAGTATAGTCTTTGTTCTGTTTCATTTGATCCTGAAACCCGGCAGTTTGGTTCCGAGGTAGATACCTTGTATAACTCAACAAATGGTAAAAGTGCTTCTTTTCCACGGGTATCTCCTGATGGGAAACATTTACTTTATACGTTGTCAGGTTATGGTAATTTCTCCATCTGGCATAAAGATGCTGACCTGCATATGATCGATCTAAGTACCAAAGTTAGTTATCCGATGGATACCATTAATTCAGATGATGTGGAAAGTTATCATTCCTGGAGTAGTAACAGCCGGTGGATAGTATTTAGCAGCCGGAGAATAGACGGTTTATATACCCGTCCGTTCATTGGCTATATAAACGAAGAAGGAAAAGCATTTAAACCTTTCCTCGTTCCTCAAAAAGATGTTGATTTTTATAACCGTTTTATGAAATCGTATAATATACCTGAATTTATTACAGGTAAGGTTAAAGATAACCGTCGTAAGCTTACATGGACAGCAAAGAATGACAATGGTACAGATATTACGTTTTCATCCCGATAAGCTTAACTATATATGTTTGATTAATAAGCAAATCGAAATACCGGCTTCTCTGTACGTAATGTTTTGAAATAAGACAAAATACTTTTTTCATTTCATTTCAAGACAAAGATTTTGATTATCAATTACTTTTTTCGTTTTTTCAATTAATTAAGTTTTTTTTCTTACAAATTTCGGAACAAAATGGCTCATTTTTTCGTTTTATATATATAATGATCTAATATAATATATACTATGAAAACTGAAACTCTTAATAATAGCTTAATTGAAGCTATGAAGGAAAAAGTTCCTAAAGGGGTAAATCTTGCCAATGTATTAATGGATACCTTATATATAGGTAAAGAAGCTGCCTATAGAAGACTTCGGGGGGAGGTTCCTTTTACTTTCACTGAAGCCTCGATTATCTCTAATGCTTTAGGGGTATCGCTGGATAGAGTATCGGGCACAAAATCATCAACAAATGCTTTATTCGGATTGAATTTGATTAATTATACCAATCCTTATGATACTTACTATTCCAGTATTGAAAATACAGTACATATTCTTAGAACTGTTCGAAATGATTCTACAGCCGAATGGTTTGAAGTTTCTAATATTATTCCGCAAAGATTTTATTTCAGTTACGATTATCTGTCAAGGTTCTTGCTGTATAAATGGATGTATCAGCATGAAAAAGTTAATGGAGTCAGATACTTTTCCGAAATGGAAACCACGGATAAGTTAAGGCGTATCCGTCACGAATATGTGCAATTATGTAAAGAGGTGCCGTCATCTAATTTTATATGGGATAGTATGATGATCATATCCCTGATCAACGATATTAAATACTTTGCAAGTATTAACCTGGTTAAGCCCGAAGAGGTTCAATTACTTAAAGAGGAGTTGTTATTATTGATCAATTCTTTGGAAGATGTTGCCGCTAAAGGAGCCCATGATAATGGAAATGGCGTCAGGATATATGTTTCTAATATTAACTTTGAAGCTTCTTACGGCTATATTGAAGCGGAGAATTTCAAATTCAGTACCATTCGTGTGTATTCAATTAATATGATCTATACGGCTGATAAAAAAGTATTTGAAAACCATAAGAATTGGATTCAATCATTAAAGAAATATTCTATGTTAATATCTGTAAGCGGGGAAATGCAACGCATACAGTTTTTCGAAAAACAAAGGGCCGCGTTGAGTGAATTATAACGAAGGGTTATGTTTATTGATCTTTCTTTCGATGAACTGCTTCATGAATTCGACGGTCTCATCCATCCCAAGTACGGACGCATCAATCGAAAAATTGTAGGTTGATGACATACCCCACGTTTTATTTGTAAAATAGTCATAGTAGGCGGCACGTGATTTATCTGTCTTTATTATCAGGTCCTGTGCTTCTTCTATCGTTATGTTTTGTCTTTCAACTACGCGTTGGATACGGTTTTCCATTTTGTCATGTATGAAAAAACTTATGCAGTTCGGATTATCTCTCAAGATATAATCCGCACATCTGCCTACCATGACGCACGATTCCCTGTCGGCTAATTTGCGGATAGCATCACTTTGTAGTTTAAACAAACCTTCGTTTGATAGAATATCAGCATAAGGAGTGTACATTCCCATATAGGAAAAGCCCATCGTAAAGGCGTGTGCTAACTTATCCGTCGCTTTTTCATCGGCTTTCTCAAAAACTTCTTTGCACAAACCGCTTTCCTGCGCTGCAATTGAGATTAGTTCTTTATCGTAGTATGAAATGGAAAGTGCTTCTGCAATTTTCTTACCTATTATGCGGCCGCCGCTTCCGAATTGCCGTCCGATTGTTACGATTATCCTGGTATTCATATATTATCTTTTAAACTCCGTGATGCTAAAATACGATTTTCTTTATGATGTTGTAGTTAATGTCTTAAACTTTTTGAATTGGTTGAACAAAACAAGTGCAGTTATGATAGTGGCTAATGAGTCTGCAATCGGAATACTGATCCATACGCCTAATGTACCTAAGAATCGGGGAAGAATTATCAGGCACGGTACTAAAAGTAATAATTGTCTGGTCAAGGAGAGTAGTATCGCTTTCTTAGACATCCCGATAGATGTAAAGAAGTTAGTGGCAACCATCTGAAAACCAACAATAGGGAATACGGCGAAAACAATATGTAAGCCATACACTGCCGCGTGAATCAAATCAGGATCAGTCGTAAACAGTCGGACAATATAAGTGGGGAATAAATGGCAAATGATAAATCCGAAAGTAGCTACACCTACAGCCCATTTGACTGTTAGTTTTGTAATTTCCGTAACCCTTGGAAATAATCGTGCTCCGAAGTTATAACCGGCAATAGGTTGCATCCCTTGGTTAAGCCCCATTATTATCATTGTAAATAAGAAGATGATCCTGTTCACAATACCGTATGCTCCAATAGCCATATCACCACCATGCTCTTTTAATCCCCGGTTGATAAGAATAATGATCATGGATGAGCATATATTCATTAAGAAAGGAGATAAGCCGATCGAGATGATTCCATTGACCAGGTCTTTCCTTAATTTATAAATACCCTTTTTAAAATGCAGGAGTTGTTTGGGATTAGAGAAGTGAATTAACTGGTAAACCAGAGATATTACTTGCGAAAACACCGTTGCCCAGGCAGCTCCTTTTATTCCCCAATTTAAAACGAAAATAAAAATCGGATTCAATATGATATTTAAAACAACAGAAGCAAGCGTTGCATACATCGCCATCTTCGGATAACCGGAGGAACGTAATACGGCATTTAGCCCCAGATACATGTGGGTAATTACATTTCCTAATAAAACGATTTCCATATAATCCCGTGCGTATGTCAATGTATTATCACTGGCACCGAAAAACCGTAAAATAGGATCCAAAAAAGGAAGGCAGACAATCGTAAAAGCAACCCCTATAATTACATTTAGCACTAATACATTTCCTAACAGTTTATTGGCGCTGTCGTAATCCTTTTGTCCTAATTTCACAGACACGATGGTTGATGCTCCTACACCGACTAACGAACCAAATGCAGAAGCAAGGTTCATCAAAGGAAAGGTTAAGGCAAGGCCTGCTATTCCTAACGCACCTACTCCATGGCCGATAAAGATACTATCGACCATATTGTAAAGCGATGATGCCGTCATTGCTATGATAGCAGGTAAAGCGTATTGTAAAAGTAATTTACTGATTTTCTCAGTGCCTAAAACTAAAGGTGAATTTTGATTGGTCATATGCATATAGCCGTCTTAATAACAGCTCGTAATAAACGAGTGCAAAGGTACGGATAATTCACCTTAATTGTTACTTTTGTTGCTCCTAATTGATTAATATTATGTCAGAAGAAATAATAATAGAGCAAGGAAGCAAGGAGGATATGTATAAAGCATTACTTCCACAGATTGAATCGTTACTATCCGGTGAAGAAGATCGTATTGCCAATATGGCGAATACGGTGGCTGCATTGAAACAGACTTTCAATTTCTTTTGGGTAGGATTTTATATAGTAAAAAATGAAATGTTGGTATTGGCTCCTTTTCAGGGGCCTGTTGCCTGTACACGAATTAAATATGGTAAAGGTGTTTGCGGTACGGCATGGAAAGAATCAAAGACTATAATTGTCGATGACGTGGAACAGTTTCCCGGTCATATTGCCTGTAATTCTTTATCTAAATCAGAAATAGTTGTTCCGGTTATCAAAGAAAATGAAGTTATAGCTGTTTTAGATATCGACAGCGATTCACTGAATAGCTTTGACAGCACTGACCAGTTATATCTTGAAAAGATATGCCGGTTGCCTGGGATAAATGTTTAAATTATCTTAGGCGGTTTGGGCTGAACAAAGTTTAGTATCAGATAACCGACTATTCCGGATACAAACGAACCGGCAAATACCCCAAGTTTTGCCTGATTTAACAGATTGGCTCCAATCTCAGGCAAACCTATAAATGATAAGTTCGCTATAAATAAAGCTACCGTAAACCCAATACCTCCTAACATAGCAACTCCAAACAAATTCTTTTTATTGATACCCGGAGGTACAACAACTAGCCTGAAGCGGATAGCTAAATAGGAGAATAAGAAAATACCAACTGATTTTCCGACAAACAGTCCGAGGAAAATAGCCAATGGGATGCCTACCAAAGTATTTAATTGTATATCGCCGAAAGTAACACCGGCATTCACAAAGGCAAATAACGGCAAAATGATAAAATAAACAAACGGATGTAATTTATCGATAATCTTTTGAAGCATACTTATGGTCTTGTCCGCCAAAGTATGAACATTATTCAAAACCTGGATTTGTGAAGAAGTAAGTACAGAAGCTTTATTTGAATGTTTGACTTCCGTATAATCCAACATCTGTAAATATTCTACCATTTCTTCTGTAAATTCATCTAGTTTTATGATCGGACGGGCTGGTATCGTAAACGCGATCAATACACCCGAAATGGTCGGATGGATACCGGATTCCACAAAGAGTAGCCAGACAACAAAACCAAGTATGTAATAAAACCCTTCGCTGATTATACGCATCTTACCACCGAAATAGGAGAGAAGCAAGAATATGATGGATATAAGCAATGGTGTTACGGAAACACCGGAACTATAGAACAAAGCAATAACAATAATACCGCCTATATCGTCTACAACCGCTAGAGCGGTAAGGAAAATACGTAATGATAGCGGAATTCTTTTCCCTAAAGATCCAAGTACGGCCAAAGCAAAAGCAATATCCGTAGCCATGGGAATAGCGGCTCCCCTTATTTCCGGTGCATTTCCACAAATGGAAATATATACTAGTACAGGAACGATCATTCCTCCCAATGCTGCAACTATCGGTAGCATTGCTTTTCGTACGGAAGATAATTCTCCGATTAATATTTCCTGTTTAATTTCAAGCCCAATCACAAAAAAGAATATCGCCATCAGTGCATCGTTGACAAATTCAAGTAAGGTCATTGGTACGCCATGGTGCGAAAAGAAACTATAATCTCCTATTTGAAGGTCGATCGGATGGGATAATATTGTATTGTAAGTACCTGCCCAGGGAGAATTAGCTAAGATCATAGCCAAAATAGTGGCGAAAAATAAAAGTAAACTTGCGTTAGGCTTAACGGTAGCCAGACGTCGGAGCGGTTTAAGTATTACTCTGATTGGACTCATTCCATTAATGTTTTATTTTAATTAGACCAGAGGTTAATCTGTTGTCTTGCTGTCTGCTGATTATTCACACAGAAATACAAATAATTGCTTATGCAAAAATAATTAAAAATGTCTAACATCAAAATAAAACAAGAAGTGTTTCAATTTATTAATTGATTATTGCAGGTAGGCTGTCTCTACTTTTTTGAGTCTCCCTTTTAGATTCTCCGCTTCACCTTTGCGGATACGTAAGATCATTTTGCAGTCCATATCAAACTTTTGCTCCACAATAATAGGATTTACTTCCTTAACAATACGCATGATGCTATTCAAATAAGGATATTCGAATATAACTGTTATATCCTCATCCACCGTGCGTTCAATTATTTCAGCATTTGCAATTGCATCGGCGGCGGCAGAGCGGTAAGCGACAATAAGTCCGCTTGTGCCCAATTCTATCCCACCGAAATAACGTATAACAAGGATGAGTATATCAGTTAATTCATTTGAATTAATTTGCCCCAAAATGGGTTTACCTGCTGTAGATGATGGTTCGCCATCATCGTTTGCCCGGAAAGTTGAACGATCACTTCCCAGCATATATGCCCAACATACATGTCGGGCATCGTAATATTTTTTCCGGTAAATGTCCAACTGTTCCTTAACCTCTTCTACAGTACGCAGCGGAATAGCATACGAAATAAAACGGCTTCGTTTTTCCGTATAATATCCTTCTGATAATTGTTTAATGGTCTTGTAACTGTCGTTTTCCATTATCAATCAGGAATATGAGTTTCCTGTTCTTCCCGGAAAGCCCGGAAATCTTTCATAATTTCTTCAATTTCTTCAATGAAATACGGATCTTTTACCCGGTTCTTTATAGCCTCATAATAGGCCTCAATGGCAGGAAGAGCACAAATATCCTGCCCACGCAATACGAAATAGGGTTCTTCCTTTTCGATACATTGCTTTATCATCTTAATCGGATTCTTCATAAAAACTTCGTTTTTAAATTGAAAATTGAAAGTTGAAAATGAATTAAAAACGTTTTCAATTTTCAATTTTCAATTTTCCATTGCGGAGTTCCTCTCTGAGGAACGGAGCCGTAAAGCTTTTTGTTTTACTTTTTACCATTTTTTCAGGAGTTCCGGTGAAAAGAACTTTACCGCCTTTTCGTCCTCCTTCCGGTCCCATATCAATAAGATAATCAGCAGATTTGATGACATCCAGATTGTGTTCAATAACAATTACCGTATTGCCTTTATCTACTAATTTGTTGAGTACGCCCAGTAATACGCGGATATCTTCAAAATGAAGGCCGGTTGTCGGTTCATCTAGTATATACAATGTTTTACCTGTATCACGTTTGGATAACTCAGTAGCTAATTTAACCCGTTGGCTTTCTCCACCCGATAAAGTGGTTGAAGGTTGTCCCAGTTTTATGTAGCCTAAACCAACGTCTTGCAGGACTTTTATTTTGTAAAGGATAGACGGAACGTTTTCGAAAAACTCGACAGCCATATTGATAGTCATATCCAATACATCTGCTATTGATTTACCACGGAAACGTACTTCCAGTGTTTCACGGTTGTAACGCTTGCCGTGACATTCCTCACAAGGTACCAATACATCAGGGAGGAAATTCATCTCAATTGTCTTGTAACCATTTCCTTTACACACCTCACAACGGCCACCTTTGACGTTAAAAGAGAACCGTCCCGGTTTGTATCCGCGTATTTTTGATTCCGGCAATTCTACAAAAAGATTCCGGATATCGGAAAACACCCCTGTATATGTTGCCGGATTACTCCTTGGCGATCGTCCGATGGGTGATTGGTCGACATTCACTATCTTGTCTATGTTATCGATTCCCTCAATAGATTTATATGGCAAAGGATCTTCCAACGAACGGTAGAAATGTTGACTTAGAATAGGTTGAAGGGTGTGGTTAATCAATGTGGATTTACCACTCCCTGAAACTCCTGTTACACATATAAACAATCCTAAGGGAAACGATACATTTACATTTTGAAGATTGTTTCCGGAGGCTCCTTTTATAGTTATGAACTTTCCGTTTCCTTCACGCCGTTTGTCAGGGACGGCTATTTGCATTTTACCATTCAGGTAAGCAGATGTAAGTGTATCTGCTTTCAACATCTCTTCCGGCGTACCTTCAAACACGATTTCACCGCCTAACCGTCCGGCTTTTGGACCCAGATCAATGATATAATCAGCGTTTAGCATCATTTCTTTATCATGCTCAACCACGATAACCGAGTTGCCGGTATCACGTAATTGCTTCAATGAGTTGATTAGACGCACATTATCCCGTTGATGCAGCCCGATACTTGGCTCATCCAAAATATAAAGTACATTGACTAACTGGCTTCCTATCTGGGTGGCTAAACGGATACGTTGGCTTTCACCGCCTGATAAAGTGGCAGATGCTCGGCTTAATGACAAATACTCTAACCCGACATCCAAAAGAAACTTTAAGCGTGAACGGATCTCTTTCAGTATTTCGACAGCTATCTTTTTTTGTTTAGTATCCAGTTTCTCTTCAATTCCTTCAAGCCATTCAAATAGTTCCGAGATATCCATATCGGAAACCTCGGCAATGTTCAATTCCGCTATTTTATAATGTAATGCTTCTTTATTTAACCGTTGGCCGCTGCATTCCGGACAAGTAGACATTTTAATAAATTGCCCTGCCCACTTTTGCGCGGATGCGGAAGCCTCACTTTCCTGTTGCATCAGGATATATTTGGCAACACCTTCGTACGAAAGGAAATAATTGGAATTACCCAACGATTCATTCTTTATCTGAAGCCGTTCATCCGTTCCGTTCATTATGTCGTCGATGGCTTCTTCCGGTATATTCTTTATAGGTGTTTTAATCGTTACACCATACTTTTCACAAATGGCTTCTATCTGCCAGAAAATAAGGGAATTCTTGTACTTACCCAAAGCAACGATTCCGCCATCATAAATACTGAGCGAAGGATTAGGAACAATCTTTTCCATGTCAAGGAGGTTTACCTGTCCTAGCCCTTTACATTTAGGGCAGGCGCCTTGCGGGGAATTGAAAGAAAAATTATGCGGAGCCGGTTCGCTGTATGACAGTCCTGTTTGCGGATCCATTAACCGGCGGCTGTAATGCCGTACTTCATTCGTTTCAGCATCTAGGATAAGGACTAAACCGTCGCCTTGTTTCATAGCCACTTTAAGACTTTCTTTGAGCCTGCGTTCATCCGTTTCGGAAACAACCAGTTTGTCAATTACAACTTCAATACTGTGCATCTTGTACCGGTCGAGCTTCATACCATGCAGTATTTCCCTCAATTCACCGTCGACCCGTACGTTAAGGTATCCTTTTTTTCTAACCTGCTCGAACAACTCTTTGTAATGGCCTTTACGGTTCCTTACTAAAGGAGCCAAAATATAGGTCTTTCTACCTTTATATTTATCGAGGATGAGTTCAAGAATTTGCTCATCCGAATATTTCACCATCTTTTCGCCTGTCAGGTAAGAATATGCTTCGCCTGCCCGTGCATACAAAAGACGGAAAAAGTCATATACTTCAGTAGTAGTTCCTACGGTTGAGCGTGGATTCCTGTTGGTTGTTTTTTGCTCAATGGAAATAACAGGGCTTAATCCGGTGATTTTGTCAACGTCCGGACGTTCCATGTTGCCAAGGAAATTCCGTGCATAAGCGGAAAAGGTTTCCACATACCTGCGTTGCCCTTCGGCAAATACCGTATCGAAAGCCAGGGATGATTTACCACTTCCGCTCATTCCGGTAATAACCGTAAGTTTATTACGGGGTATTTCCGTATCTATATTTTTCAGATTATGTACACGTGCCCCTAATACTGTGATGAGGCCGCCTTCTAAAACTTCTTTATCTTTTATCATCTATTTATAACCTATTCAACTTTTTGCGAAAAAAGTAAACTGCAAAGTTACAATTTCTTCTCCATATAAAAATCATCTGCATGATCCATATTCTATAATTACTGTTTTTATTCTACCAGTTTTTTGTATTTTTTTGATTTTGATTTCACTTTTGGCAATATATGTTTGTGTATTAGTTTGTTGAGAGGTGAAATCAACTCCTTTTTTGTTTTCACTTTATCAATTTGTTTTCACTTTTGCATTTCCGGATTTGCTAACGAGCAAATTTAGATAGCTAACGTCCTGTTTTATTTTGGACGTTAGCTATCTAAAAAACTATGCAATGGTTTATAAAAGTTATCACAATAACTTTTGCAAATGATTGTGATAACTTTTACAAACCATTGTAGTAACTTTTAAGTCACATTACAATGATTTTATTGCGGGATGTACCTGATTTGTCTGCTAAGGTCAATCTACTACCCAGCGTGGGTCGTGTACAAATGTATTCGGTCCTTTATAATATATTTCGTCTTTTTCAGGGATTTGAAGGATGTATGTTTTACCTGCCGGATTTAATTTGCGGTCCCTAAGCCACGGATTGAAACGTTTCAGGTCGGCGTATGTGATCCCCTGCTTTTTTGCAAAGTCTGCCAGATCGATAATATCAGTAGAGACGGAGACTTCTTTTGTTTGGATTGGTTTGTATAAATTCCTTGCTTTCAGCACAAAACCATATTTATAAGGATTTTCAAATATCATCTTGATGGCTAATAACCGGTAGGGATAACGGGTTGTTTCCTGTACCAGCCAGAGGTTGAAAGCGCTTTGCTCGTATTGTTTGGTTATCTCGCCGGAAATACGTCCCATCCCGGCATTGTAAGAAGCGGCTACGTTGATCCAGTTGCCGTATTTGGCGTAAGCTTCCTTGAAGTATTTACAGGCTGCGATGGTTGACTTTTCAACATGGCAGCGTTCGTCTACGGTCGGGGTGATCGTCAAACCATATTGTTTGCCCGTGCTTTCCAGGAATTGCCATGTGCCTACTGCCCTTGCAGGCGATGAAACGCGTGGGTCTAAATGACTTTCTATCACAGCAAGGTATTTAAAATCGTCTGGTATATCGTAAGCTTTTAAAATTGGTTCAATGATCGGGAAAAACCGGTTCGCCCTTTTGAAAAGCAACATGGTTGTCGAATGATAGTATGTGAATGTACTCAGCTCCCTGTCCAGGCCTTCATACATATTATAACGCCTCACATCGATTTTTTCTCCGCAGAAAGTAACGGAAGGAGGAACGTCAGGCGATGTTGTTATGGAAGAAACTACAGGTTTCTCTTCTTTTACTTTTTCCGAATCGTTTGAACTAATGGCAATACATGCAGTCAGGCAGATAAGCCCGCTGACTATAAAAGTAAAGATATATTTACTCAATGATTTGATCTTGTACATTTTTAGGTCTGATTATATTAATATGTCCACTTTTTTTATACTTAATCTGGTCGGAGCCTTCTGCCTCGATTACATAGAAGTAAACTCCCGGAGATACGTATTTACCTCCTTTTTTTCCATCCCATCCTTGTGCTGGGTCTGTCCAATGAAACAATTCTACGCCCCAACGGTTGAAAATCCAACCCTTAAAACGAATTAATGATTTATAAGAAACCCGGAATTCATCATTTATACCGGGTGTGGTTCCCGGCGAGAAAGCATTCGGCACCCGAAGGTCTGATTCCCGAATCTGTATTTCAACGGAGTAAGTACTGTCAACACACATGGTAGTCCGGTCACTTACTTCCAAACGGGCTGTATAAGTGCCTTTGTAAAGGAACGTGTAATCAACTTCCGCTCCATTAAATGAAATAAGTGGATCATCCGGGCTTTCATTATTATAGATTGTCCATCGGTAGGTAGCAGCTACCGGTTCATTCGCAAAGGCGGTAAAACGAACTTCGGCAGGGGCTGATAATGATCCGCCATCGTCCTGTATGCTATTGGCGCCTTCAATACTTATGAGCGTAGTATCTCCGTGTGCTTCCAAAGCAACTGCCTGATACATGCCTGTACTCATTGACTTTCCAATGCCAAAATGGTTGGCGAACTGGTCTCCTCTTAATGTAATATCCGTATCACATAAAGGAGGTTCGTAATAATTCCCGAAAGGATCGGTTACTTCGGTGACAACCTGTTCAGTTGTAAAACGATTTTCAGTCTCATGATAAGTTAGTGTTTCGTACACCACTTCCAGTTTTCTATCAATCTTTTCCTGCCTGCCATCATAGCGTTGATATGTCATCTGTGGAGCGTTTATATCTCCTGTCAAACGAAACTCGTAACATTGGTATTCGTCATCAGCAACTTGCAGGCTCCGAATATCGAATGCATATTTACTATAATCTATAATCCATACAAAACGGTTGCTTCCAATGGTTTCCGATTCTTTTACAAAATATCCGTATCCTTCTTCGATATTGCGGATAACAGAAGTCGTACCTTCCTGGGTGCTTTGTACAGGTTCAGCCTGTAAAGCGGTTGTCTGGTAACGAAACCATTGATGAGAAGTTGAAGTAGAAGTATAACGAATTTCAGCATTATTCATACCATAAAGCATGTAAACCTGCATGCGTGTATCGTCAATGCCAAGGTAGGGAGTCCCGTTGCCTCCTGTTACGGTATATTGTGCGTGAATAGTTAAGGAAAACACTAGCATACAGACTATGCCAATCAACTTTTTATATTTTTCTCTCAACATATATTACCTTAATTAGCTTTCAAAATTAGTATTTTATACCGACATACACTATCTTTGCCGCAAATAATCCGATCGAAAGATGAACAAGATTTATGTTACTATCCTGGCTTTATTAATAAGCTTAACCGGTATAACTCTTTATGCGCAAGTGAATGGCAGACAAGATTCTACTGCTGTTATTACTAACGTTCAAGATGACGATATATTTTATCACACAATAGAACCGGGACAAACGGTCTATGCCATTGCTACCATGTATGGAGTAGGGGTAGAGGATATCTACCGACTGAATCCTGCAAGCCGTGAAGTTATCAAGGCAGGAGAAAAACTAAGGATACCCCAGAAAGATGTAGCTACTACTATCACAGCATCTGCGGAAGATCTCAATTTTTCATTTCATACTATACAGCCAAAAGAAACGCTATATTCTTTATCTAAAAGATACGAAGTACCTGCAACATCTATCATAAAAGCTAATCCGGGTCTATCGGTAGCTACTTTTACCATTGGTAAGACGATCCGTATTCCTTCTCTGTTAACCGACAGTTTACCGCAAGCGGTAACGGAAACGGTTATAAAAGAAATTGAATACAAAGTGGAACGGAGAGAAACGATGTATCGCCTCACCCGTAAATTTAATGTGACACAGGAAGAACTATTGGCATTGAACCCTGAATTGAAGAAAGGTGTAAAAGCTGGTATGATCATTAAAATTCCGGTTAAGACAGAAGAAACGTTTACTCAAAAAATACCGGAACTAAAGGAAAGGGATGTAAATGCCT
>DAMCDT010000043.1:0-16335 GCA_032058265.1 Tannerellaceae bacterium | reverse complement strand
GATTTAGATACTTTTGCAGAGACAAATGATTATCCACCAAAGTTGAAATATCTTTGGATAAACAGGAGTACAAAACTCCCGGCTTGAATTTTATTGAAAACTCATGCGTTCCGGGAGCATATATTATAGCGATTGCTTCCGTTAAACTGCCAGAAATTCTGTTGCCTGTCGTGTCAGTTATACCATATTCACGGTGTACTTTAAATGTTTGGCTACTATCAGATAGAAAAATTGAGACTGATATATTAGCATTAGGCAAAGCCACAAGTGAAAGCGGAGTTATAGAGTTGTTAGGAGCACATATTTCAAAATAATACTCTACAACATCCTTTAATTCAAAGCAGGGATATTTAATCGCTACTTTTTCCTCATCTTCAAATATAACTTTACCCTTTACCATGTTTATTTAGTTAAATGATATAATACCTGAATGCCAAGACCAAATGTCATCATTCGTTCCTTTTTGTTAGTTAGAAGCTGTTGCGTCCAGTCAAGTAGCCCACCGTCAGCAATTTCAATAGTATTGCCGCCAATCACTATTTGCTGTTTTATCCTGAAACCTTGATAATAACTATTATCATGTTGCGGCTTAACAGCCGCAACCTCAAAACTACTTTTTTCCCGGACATACGATATTGTTTCCGTTATAAGCGGGCTTTGACAGTCATAGCCTTTGCACGGAATAATTTCATAATATATTTTATCCACTCCGAAACTTTTACATATTTCATACGATGTAGTCAGGTGCTTTAATAGTTCCTCTTTTTCAAAATTGAAACTGCCTGTATCTCTACCGCATGATATTAAAGCAAGAACAATAAAATGGGGCGTGAAATTAGGGTTATCAAATACCTGTGTCCTTATTACACGTGAAATGCTACTGTAATTGTAGGTTCTGTTATCTAATTTCCCCTTTTTCTTTAACGAGGCATAATACAATGCTATTGAGTTGGTCGGGTCGGCCTGCACTTCTGTATTCCTTAAAGCCGTGAGAACTTTCTTTTGGTCAACGGTGGCTACAACACTACTTGTCCCAAGCTGTGCAACCGGGGAAAGTTCTACGGGCTCAAATCCTTTGCTGGCAATCAGTTTATAGGCACGTAATTCATGCTCTTTGTAATCTAAAACATCTATTGATGCGGGCTTAACAAGTTTGTTCGCATCGTATTTATTAAGCAACGAGGACGGGGTTTCCTGCTCGACACGCCTGTTGAAAACATCCAGCAAAATAGTGTTCAGTTCCGACCCGCTTAATTCATCGGACAGTACCTTTACTATATCCTGCAAATCCAATCTGCCGATAATATGCTTGCCTATATCTTTTTTCATATCTTCCTAATACTATATAAATGTTCGTCGATTATTTTACCCTCTTTTATAACCGAGGACTTGATAACGGCCTCTTTTTCAAAACCAACTTTTTCCAGAACTTTCATCGAGCCTGTATTATACTCGTATATATTCGCGTAAACCCTCAATAAATTAAGTTCCTCAAAGGCAAATTTTAAGCATTGCCTTACTGCATCGGTCGCATATCCTCTGCCCCAATAAGGCTCTCCAATCCAATATCCTATTTCTGCATTAATACGATATACATCATTTTGCGGAATCAGGCTACAACAGCCGACGAACGTATCATTATCATATATGCCGAAAACGTGTCCTAATACAGCATTTGCGGCTAATTCAAGATAAGTAACAGCATCTTCAACCGTATAAGGATATGGAAAGGCATCCCGTAGGTTTACAGCAATTGCATGATTATTTGCTAATTTCTGTATTTCTTCGGGTGCAGCTTTGTTTATATTCCTTAACTGTATCATTTTAATATATTTATGTTTTCTGCAAAGTTATCTCAATCTGATAAATGAATCGGTGTAAAAATGAATCAAAAAAATATTAATAAGTTTTATCTATCATGTAATCAACTTTTACAACTCCTGATTTATAGGTTGTACTTCTTATATATTTCCAACAAATATATAGATAGTATAAATGCCGTTTTGAAAAAAGGGACGAAAGCCTATTATTGGGGGACGAAAACAGGAATTCAGTAGTGAAAGCAGACATTTGTTGCACATAACCTCCTTCGTATATCGTTTCGTCCCCGAAAAATGCGATTTGGTCACTTTTCCATGAATAGCTTTTCATTATTTCATAATTTAGCTATCTGAATAAATAAGACTATTTTTACTGTCCGGTAGAAAATATGATGAATGCTAAAGTACATATACATAACCCTTTATATAACTTTCTGGTTGAGCCAAAATTCAGATGGCTCAGGCATCTTATACTCATCTTTTTTATCGGGCTGGTTGTTTCGGAAGATATCTACAGAATTTATGGAGGGAAGGTTAGTACGTTCTCCCTATGCAAAATACTGGGAATCTATATGGCAGCTTACCTATCTGTTATATACCTGAATATTTACAGGTTTATCCCAAAGTTCTTGCTGAAAAAGAAATATGTACAATATGTTCTTGCCTTAACAGGCACTTCAGCTTTTCTTTTATTTTCAAAAACCTTAATAGAATATTTTATACACAAAATTAATGAAATACCCTTTGAGCAATTTTTGTTCCTCTCTGAGGCTCAAAATTCAACTATGCACTTAATATATAATTATATACTGATTATCATTTATATTACCAGCATTTCATCTGTTGTTTTCTACAAACAATGGATGCTGAACATAAAGAAGGTTGAACAACTCAAAGCAGAACGGTTCAATTCGGAATTGAATAGCTTGAAAAATCGGATCAGCCCAGATTTTCTTATTGATAAACTCCGTCGGGCCGCCGGGTATTTCCTCACAGATCCACAGCAAGCTTCCCGTATCTTGTTTCAGTTAAGCCGTGTTTTAAGATATCAGTTATATGATAGTAGTAGAGAAAAAGTGCTATTAAATTCTGAGATTAGATACCTGAATGATTACCTGACTCTTGAAAAAGAGTGTAATAGTAGGTTTGATTTTAAAATTACGCACCCGGAATCTGTAAGAAATTACTTAATTCCCTCCTCACTACTTATCTCATTTGTGGAAAATTCTCTCAAAAAGTTATCGGCTACTCATGAAAACACATGGATTCATATCAATTTTAGTGTAATAGACGAGATTCTAACTTTCAGTGTAACGGATAACAGGCTCATGTCGGAAAGCACAGAGAATAAAGATGATCTTCTGTTAGTATGCAGACAATTGGAGCTTATGCAAAATAAAGAATATAGCTTAAGCTCAGAACCGGATAAATACTTAAACCAGCATAAAACTGTTTTTCAATATAAATTATGAAGATGGCTTTATTTGAAAAGATAAATAATATAATATCAAAAGAGTTGAGTAAAAATAAATACCGATTCCTTGGACTTATTTTTTTTCTGTCTGTTATCCTGATGCTTACGTATCAGATGACTGATATTACCGTAATCACACTGCATTCTGACAAACCATTTATTTATGCCTGGATAGCGTATTTTGTAATTATAACAGGCGTTATTCTATTTAATATGAAGGTCTTGGTTCCCCGTTACCTTTTAACTGGAAAGCTAATAAAATATATCCTGTCAATTTCAGGTTGTGTTATTCTTATTATAGTTTTAATAGTCATTACTCAAAACTTATTTTTTGATATTGCCGAAGATGATAATCCTGACAATCCCTTACTAAATCTGTTTGGGAACCTGGCCTCTATGGGAATGATTATTGTTTCGACCTCTATTTATGCACTTTTCCGCGGTTGGGCTGATTATAACCGTCAGGTTACCGAACTGGAAGCTTCGACAAAAGAGGCTGAACTTCAGCAACTGAAGAGCCAGGTTAATCCCCATTTCCTTTTCAATACGATTAATAATGTCAATATTAAAGTTGAAAAGGAGCCCGAAAAGGCTTATGAAATGATAACCAAACTGGAAGATTTATTGCATTACCAGCTTAAAGATACAAAACAGGAAAAGGTGTTTTTAAAGAATGATATTTCGTTCTTCACTGATTATCTGGAACTGGAAAAGACCCGCAGAAACAGATTTTCTTATACAATAGAAGCAGACCCTGAGGTAAATAATCTGGAAGTACATCCCCTGTTATTTATCCCGTTCGTTGAAAATGCGGTAAAGCATAGTTTATCGGCAAAAGGAGAATCAATTATAAACATTGTTTTTACCCGAGAGCAGGATAATTTATATTTCCGGTGTGAAAACACAAGACCATCCGTACCGGTTAAACATAAATCCGGAGGGCTGGGGTTGAAGAATATAAAACGACGATTGGATTTACTGTATGGAAGTACATATACATTAAATATAACTGAACCAGAAAATAAATATATAGTTGAGCTATGGCTAAAAATTTGAAATGCATAATAGTGGATGACGAGCCTATTGCCCGTGAAGGAATGGAAAATCTGATAAGTAAGACTTCCGGACTTAAGCTGGATGGAATGTTTGAATCGGCAGAAGCCGCTTCGTCGTACCTGAAAGATAATTCCGTCGATCTGATTTTCCTCGATATAGAAATGCCGGAAATCAACGGGATTGAATTTGCACGTACCATCCCAGATAAAACACTTGTTATATTCACCACAGCCTATTCAGAATATGCAATGGACAGTTATGAGGTGGATGCAGTGGATTATCTGGTTAAGCCTATTGAACCGGAAAGGTTCGGGAAGGCAGTTAATAAAGCGATTCAATACCATGGCCTTTTGGAAAATGCTGAAAGTGAGGGTATCGATACGGAAGATGATTTTATATTTGTAAAGTCGGATCGCCGTTATTTCAAAGTTTACTATAGTGATATCTTATATATCGAGGGACTAAAAAACTATGTGGTTATACATACCGAAAAGAAGAAGGTTATGACAAAAATCAATTTAAGAACCATCAATGAACTGCTTCCTTTAAAGATATTTCTCCGTATTAATAAATCCTATATTGTGAACCTGAGCAGGATTGATTCTTTTGATAACAACGATGTATTTATCGATGACCATGAGATAGCTATTGGGGCTGCTTACAGGGATGGACTATATAATATATTAATGTCTCGGAAGCTATAGGGTTTGTAACTTTCCTATAGAATAAATAATCTTCCGAGACATCGACCATAAACAAGCGTCTCACTGAATTAAGTATCTATGTACTAATAAATAACGTATGCATCCAGATAAATATGGAAGTCTATCTCTATCTGACCATTAGCATTCCCATCCACATATACCCGGGCATAATTATTGCGTCTTATTAATTCTACAATCGCATTCAGGAATTCTCGTACCTGTGGTTCTGAATCTCTTAGGATACCGCCTTCATTATCAAAAACATCAACAGGTAATACAACATTAGAGTTTTCAAGCCTAAATGTCAGGGTGCGAATATAAGGGCCTCCATATATATCAATATATCCGCCTCTTACATATCTGAAATCATCCAGACTACTGTTTTTAATATTACCATCCAGTTTAATCCATTCGTAACCAATGTCACAGGTATAACTGACAATGCCACTTGGGGGTACGGGTATTGTTGCAGGATAGGTTATCTTGCCACTCCTCCATTCGTCTTTATCCTCATCGCATGAAATAAATGTGAATACCAAAGAAATCAGTATTACAATAAAGTGTAAGTTTTTTGATTTTACCATGTTGTTAGTTTTATTTGTTAGTTATCAATCAGTTCAGAATAAGATACGTCCAGTTTTTCATTGGTGGTAAAATCATACAATGTCAGACTGCGTATCTGGTAATAATATGCCCATAGCAGGAAAGTCTGTTCGATGTAGTTCCTGCGGGCTTCATCTTTAGTTAGTTGAGCATCCAGCAAGTTCAATACGTCCATCTTGCCCAATACAAAAGCTTCGACAGAAGTATTATAGCGGGACAGGGCTGTTGTATCGGCTTCCTGTGAAATAGCCAGACGCCGGAACTGCATATTGAAATTCTCGACCTGTATCCTGATGTTCTGGTTAAAATCCAGTTGTTCTTTTTTTACTGTTGCATTTACCAGTTCCAGATTGGACTCGGCGATCTTTACCTTGCTTTTACTCTTTCCCCAGTCGAGCAATGGTATCTTTACTCCGATACTGACAAGCTGGTTATTTCTGAGGGATGAGTAGGCATCACGGAAACCGCTGTCATATCCTGACCAGCCGACAGATGCAAACAGACTGATGTTATTGCGTTCCGCTTTTGTCTTGCTTAAATTTTGGGATGCTTCAAGTACACGCCGTTGTATATTGTGGGTAAAAGGGTTGTTTTCAAGGGACAGGGCGAGCACTTCGGGGTAATTCAACTGTATTTCTTTCAGTCCTGTGTCCGGCACTTCGGGAAGAAGAATAGCTGTATCATCATAACCCAGAAAGGAACAGAGCTGATTCATAGCAGAATTAAATTCCTTTTGGGCATCGGTTAGGAATGTTTCGGCATTCAATAAGGATACCCGCAGCTGTAGCAGGTCGACATCGGATACCTGTCCTACATCGTGTTTGCCTTTGGCATAACCGTACAGCATTTGGCTTGTCTCATAGTTCTGCTGCGCCATATCCAGACTGACCTTTGCCATTAACAGGTTGAAGAAATGACGGACAGCCGTCAACCTTACTTCTTCCATACTGCTCAGGTACCTGGCTTTTGCTTCTTTGTACTTTACAGGTTCAATCTTTTGAAGCCAACGGATACGGTTAAAGCCGAGTATAGGCTGTTCGTATGTCAGTTTTGCCGGAACGGCCATATAACGTTTGAATGAATTGTCCCCGAACTGGTCGATGCGTTGCAGGCTTGTTTCCAGTGACAGTTTGCCTCCGGTAAGGGGTATATTCTGATCGACGGATATACTGCCGTAAACCTGATTGTAATGGTTGTTGACAAATCCGAAGGAACCATCCACATTCTGGTATTCGTTGCTTGACCTTGAATAGTAGGGGAGGCTACCTGTGAAAGTAACCTCGGGGAGTAGCTCGCCACGGTAATAACGGTGTTCCCAATGGCCTGTCCGGTATTCATTCTTAGCTGCCATCGCTTCCACCGAATATTCACTAAGGGCCAGTACTTTGGTCAGTGTGACGGAAACTGTATCCTTTGCATACAGAGTATTGAGTCCGGATAAGCACAATAGCGTGATAATTAATGATGTTTTCATTGCTTAAGTTATTTATTCGGAACGCAATGCCCGTGAAGGTTGTATGTTCATTGCCTGGCGTGCCGGAAAATAAGTGCCCAGGAATATCATTATAGCCAGTATCGCGGTAGTTGCCACATAGTTATGCAGGTAATGGGATAAACCCAGTTCAAGGTTGCCATGAGGAACACCGGGCACACCCAGGCTGTTCACGATATCGAAATAGCTGAAAAGTAAGGCAAGTACCGTTGCCGGGATGCTGATAAGCAGCAGCATGATAAAGGCTTCACCCATAACAAGGAGGTTAATCTGCTGTTTGGTAGAGCCGACCGCACACCGCAGTCCGATCTCGCTCCGCCTGCTTTGGGTTCGGAACCAGAATGTACCGAAGATGCCCAGGAATACATTGATAACAATGAAAATGATGACAAGGCATACATTCCTGATATCGGTGGTATATCCTTTTTCCAGCATCCGCTGTTCTTTCAGTTTTTCAATCGGGCGCAGGCTGATAAAATAGAAAGCACCTATGTCGAGTTTATCCTGTACGTCGTTCTTGAACTTGTAGATAAAATCATTGTCTGCATCTTCCTTTACCCTGATGGAGATATCCGTTCCGGGATTGGAAGGGACGGTTGCCCAACGGTCGATTGGTTGGAAAACCATCTGCTCATACGCCTCATAATCGATGATTTTAAGTTTGTTGGCAACTCCCGCCACTTTCAGGGAATCCTGATCTAAAACAACTCCTTTAACAAGACCGACCGGTAATGTATTGAATTTACCATTTTTATCAGGGCTGGTGATTATCTGCCTTGCCGCATAATTGGCAAAATCATATCCTGAAAATTTAGTTACATTTATCTTATATACATCCAGATATTCGGGACTGATAAACTTTGTAAGGGCTTCACCGCTGACTCCTGCCACCATATAACCGTAATAGCCGTCGGCATTACCGTATGGTAAACCGTACTGGGAGAAAGCGGCGGCTTCTATATAGGGCATCTTCTTTAGCTGTTCGAGTATCTGCTTACCATCGTTTGCAAATTCCTCTTCTATGGAAGCTATATCGCCCCGGCTCATCAGGGAAGTGAATCTCTCTTTGTACTCGTCTTTCATACCGAATTCCAGTACATAGGTATTGTCGGTATTCTGTCCGGCCGGCTGGTTATAACGGTTGTACATCAGGTTCAGATAATCATAGCAGAACCACATTACCACAAAAACCAGTAGCAGCTCCAGTATGATCCAGCTGATCGACTTCTGGTCGGACTTCATTATCTTTAAAATATGCTGTATCATAATTAACTTTTTAATGCATTAACAATAGGCATACTGGCCGTGCGGTAAGCCGGAATACTTGCGGACAGGATATTCAGCGCAAAGCAGGCTATAAACACGCTGATGAAAATCATCGGGGAAAATAACGTCCCAACCGAAATGGAAAAATCGCCGGATTCAATAAGCGTATAGGAGTTTTCAAGAAATACCCTTTTCAGGGATAATACGGCAATAACAGAAAGTATCAGCCCTATAACTCCACCGATCAGCGTACCCAGCATATTTTCATATAATACCTGCATGATCAGGTCCAGTTTAGTCGCTCCGAATGCTTTGCGTACACCAATCTCGCTCATACGGCTTTTGAATTTGGATAAGCTGAGGCTCGACAGGTTGATGGCAGGGATGATCATAATGATACACAGGATAAGTATAGTTCGGTTGCGGTCTGCCTTCATGGCGGATTCAGCTTCTGCGCTGGATGTTATTTCCAGTTGTGAGGTAGCCTGGTCGTAAGGTCCGCTAAGGTCTATTTGCTCTTCAGTGAGTGTACTGTTCAGCTTCTGCTGGTTGCTCATCACTTCCTGCTTAATCTTATCGAAATCGCCTTTATTATTGGCAAGTATGGTACAGGTATAGTAATTACTCTCATATGAAGGAAAGCTTTTGTAGGGTATCCATATTTCGGAATAGGCTGCTTTGCATAATACGGATACATTTTCAACGACGCCCACAATGTTGTAGGGTGAGAAATTTATGTTGATTGTTTTCCCAAGCGCGTTTTCTCCCTTAAAGAGTTGCCGGGCAACATTCTCACTGATAACTGCCACTTTTACCCCGGATTCAAAATCTTCCCTGAAGAAGGGTTTTCGTTCGTTGAATGAAAAGGAAAAGACCTTCCAGAAGGATTCATCAACGGCCGCAAGAGTAAAAGAACTGTTATTCTTATCACCCTGGATACTTACTACAGCATTACTTTGCGATTTTACTGTGACTACTTTCGGAGCGGATAACGGAAAAATAATCTCTTTTACCGTCCTGTAATCGACAGGGCTGCGGGCAATGCCAACAACCTCATTGTTCTGTATGATCTTTACATCCTGCCAATCGACATACAATGTCCTGTCACGGTTTACTTCGGGAGCTACATTGGCTACCTTTATCTCCTGCATCATCACCATTACCATAACCATGGTGATGGCCAGTGCCGTTCCGGCGATACTGATAATGCTTATCAGTTTGCCTTCTTTAAGGATATGAAGAGCCTGTTTTAAATATACTTTATACATCTTGTCGTATTTAATCGTTATTGTACCCTGTGCCCGTCAAGAAAGCGGACGATCCTTTTGGTTTGTTTGGCGATGCCTTCATCGTGGGTAACCATAACGATGGTAGTCCCTTCATTATTCAGTTGAAAGAGTACTTCCATGATTTCAGCTCCCATTTGGCTGTCAAGGTTACCGGTCGGCTCATCGGCCAATATCATTTCCGGTTTACCTATTAATGCACGGGCTATGGCTACACGCTGGCATTGTCCGCCTGATAGTTGGGAAGGATAATGGTTCACCCTGTGCCCTAATCCGACTTTATCCAGTACTTCTTTTGCCAGAGTGGTACGTTCTTTGGAGGAGATTTTCCGGTAGAGCAACGGGAGTTCCACATTGTTGAGGACACTCAGGGAATTGACCAGGTGAAAGCTCTGGAACACAAACCCTAGTGTCCGGTTACGGAAGTTCGCCATGGCCTTGTCATTCATCGAAGAGGTATCGGTATTATTGATAATGACTTTCCCTTTATCGGGTAGGTCGAGTAATCCCATAATGTTAAGCATGGTGCTCTTTCCGCACCCTGAAGGCCCCATGACCGACAGGAACTCCCCTTTGTCTACATCTAAGGATACATCTTCCAATGCTTTTGTCCTGATATCTTCGGTTGAGTATACCTTTGAAATATTCTGTAGCTGAATGATTTTCATCTGAACTGTTTTAATGATTAATTTTTATCGTTGATTTATCTTTATGTTTCTTCATATCCGAGATAATAACCTCATCGCCCTGAAGCAGGCCTGATACGACCTCTGCATACTGGTAATTGCTTTGTCCGAGTTCGACCTGCTGTTTTTCGGCCTGGTTACCGTTTATCACCCACAGATCGTACATACCCGGCCCGATGTAATAACTCGAAGTCCTCACGCGCAGGACATTCTCACGGATGTCCTGCATGACATACACATCGGTCTTCAATCCGCTTCGTAACCTCTTGTTACCGGGTTCTTTCAGCATGACAATAAATTTGATCACACCATTCTTAACGGATGGGGTTATGTTGACGACTGTACCCTCCAGTTCTACACCATTGGCTTTTACCATTGCTTTGGAGCCTATGGACATCCGCTCGGCGTAGGTATCTGCTATTTCTCCTTCGACTTTAAATGCTGACAGGTCGGATAAGATAGCCAGCTGTGTCCCGGCTTCTACCTGTGCACCTATCTGGTTATTGATAAATGATAATGTACCGCTTTGGGATGCCAAGATTCGCGCATCGTTCAGAAGACGCCTGCTCTCGTTCAGGGTCTTTTCAAATATCCTTAGTTCAATCTCCTGGACGTCTATGTCGGTGTCACCGTTTTTGCGTTCAATGTCAATCAGTTCGTTCAGTTGTTCCAGTTCGAGCCGGGCAACTTCGTGGTTGAGCTCTGCCTGACGGACTTTATCTTTTGTACTTGCCCCGATGCTGTCGACATAATGTTCGTTCTTAAACTCGGTATATAATTGTTTGAGTTGCATTTCTTTTATCCGCGCTTGTGTCTTTAATGCGGATATACGGTTGGCGACAGAGACTTTTGCCTTGGAAAGTTTGCTTTTACGGATTTCCAGCTCATCGAGTTTCTGGTTGTAGTCTGTTTCAACGGATGCTAATTCCAGTTTCAGGATGGGATCGCCTTCTTTTAAGGTATCCCCTGCATTTTTATAAGTCTCCAGTATGCGGGAGTTGATAGGTGAAACGATAATTTCTTCATACAAAGGGACAACCCGCCCGGATGCACTGATGGTAACCTCTAAGGTGCCTGTATTGACTGTAGATGTTACGAGGCCATTATAGGGAATGCTGCTGCGTGTAAATAATATAATTATGAAGCAGACTGCAATAATTACAACCGCTGTTAAGGCAATTTTGATAACCAGCTTTTTCTTTTGTTTTAGCTTTTCATCACGGGGTATTTCGATGTCCATTTTATTGGTTGTTTATCTTAGGTTGATAAATGGGCTATTAATTCGCCTGATTTCTACTTTGCTGTAAATCAAACAGGTGCCAAAAACGATAGTGAACGATATCGTTTACTATGTTAGCTTTTGTGATCTTAAATAATACCATAAAAGTAAATTCTAAATGAAATGCCTTTTTAGAAAGGTGACCAAACAGGATGTTTGGGGGACGAAAAGTAGTGTTGGTGAAAAAATCATATAGTGGCAGATTTCCAAAGCTACCTGTTGGCTAGGTATTGTTTTATAATTTCTAGCATTTTTATGATAATGAAAAAGCTCTAATTCAAGTGTAATTCTGGCTATTCTTGTTAAGCTATCCAAGACTGTTTCTGAAATGAAGTATAACAAAGAGGAGGAAAGGGTCGCAGGATTTCTATGATTATTACAGAGCGAATCATATTTGTGTTGTATATTTGAATAATCCCAATAAATACAATCATTATGGAGAATAAATATCCAACTATTGAAGAAGTTATAAGACAAGAGGGAGGACAATGGGATACTATTAAAAGTGTAGATTTTTTTAGAGAACAGGATTTACCTGTGCGAAAATTGGAATTATTTAAGATTAGACAACACATTATAAATGAGCTGAAAGTTAATAATTTCCCATATATCTGTTCTCATTGTAAGATACTCGTGAAAATTAGTGGTGGGCTTTCAGGAGAGAGCACACAGTCCCTTCACTTTAGGCATGCAAGGAGGAATCCCAACTGTATATATAATGATCCGAGCAAATATACAAGAGAACAAATTTTGTGCATGAAGTTCAATGGAGCAAAAGAAGGCCTTCAACATGAATATCTAAAAAACACAATAGCTTCTATAATCAAAGTTGACAAGAACTATCTTCCCCTAAAAGTGGAAGTTGAAAAAGTAGTGAGAAGTGAAATAGTATCTAAAGAATGGAGAAAGCCGGATATTAGAGCCATATATCCAGATAGAAAAATAGTTTTTGAATTACAACTTGCGACTACATTTGTTGATGTTATTTTGGAACGTTCAAACTTTTATAAGCAGGAAAAATCCTACTTAATATGGGTACTTGATGAATTCTCTACAAATTTGAAAGAGCAGACTTTTAGTCAGACTGATATTTTGGTATCAAGTAACTATAATGTATTTGTTTTTGATAAGGAGATGGAAGAGTTGTCAAAGAAGAATGATCAATTATATCTGAAATGCAACTATATATATCATATCATTGAAAGGAATAAGCTTTCCACTCCTCTATGGGGAACGGAAGTTATCACATTACAACAAATACAATATGATAAGGGATATCGGTCTTATTTCTATGATACTGAAAGCGAAAAGGAGAAATTACTAAAAGAAATTGAAGTTAAAAAGGAGAAAAAGCTCCAACAATTCTACGAAAAACACAATTACCAAGCAGAGTCATATTATCCGGAAAAGAATATAGATCCTCGATATCAACTATTAATAGACCTAATAAGGGATAGTCGAGAAGAAAGGTATTTTATTGAATTAGAATTGAAGCTTAAGCGATTAACCGACATTGAGATGGATGAGTTGTCTGATTTAATTCAAGATGAAATTCTGGAGTGGTATATGGAATCTAATCAATATTTTGTTAGATTTATTCTTGAACAAGAGAGATTATATATTAACTTACAACGATTAGCAGTAGAAGGTACTACACCTATGCTCTACTTACTGGATCGAGGATATGAGAAAGATGTTTTTTATGCTTGTATCCATTCTTTTTTTAAACGGGGTTATTATCCAAACACTTTAGATAAAAATACAATAAGAAGTTATATATCTCATATATTGAAGAAAGAAGAATTAGAAGAAGATTATCTGCTTGAATTAGAGAAATATACAATTGCTTTACATTATATTAATCTCTGTGAGGCGGACTTAAGCTGTTTTGAAATACTATACAATTACAAAATAAGGCAATTTATTTTTAGAGTCTTATCTGTTTTGATTAACTTAATAATCGGAACTAAGCAGAAAAGTTTTAGTGCAATTGTAAATGATGTTATTGTAAGTAATCTCGAATATTCTCATTTGTTTATAATAGCCATGCAATCAACAAGGGGCAGAAAAAATGACTATGGTAAGAATGGAGCCAAGCTATTAAACTTATTTGATAAAAACAAAGTGAATCATGATTTGGATAATGTTTTTCAAGTAATTTTTCCCAACGTTCAATGGGGAGAGAAAACAGAAGAACTATTTAGTAAAACGTCATTATGATTAAAGCCATCTATGTTGGAATCGATATTTGATATTTATCAAATAAAAAAGCATCAATCTCCTCAGCAGTTGTTATACTCAAAAAATGTTTTTTTTCTTTTTCATTAAATTGATATATGCCAAAATTATTAATATAGTTTCCGTTGAGGGAGTAATAATCAGAAGAATAAGGTTTACTAGTTGATTTTATATAATACCAGAATAATTTTGATTCTATGATTCTTTTTAAAAGTAATAGTTCATCTTCTGATTCTCCAATAATGGCTTGTCCATTATAAAACAACAAATTTTCATCAGAATTTATGATACAACTTGGAGGTCGATCAGACATTTTAGGAAAAAATAATTTCAACTTCATTTTTTCTAAAGATTGAGTACGACCAAATGCAAACCAACTTTCATATACTCCATAACCTTTATCTCTTAAAGCCAATTCTTGCCGTTTGCTATCCAAATAAATATATGCTTTAGGAAACTTCTCTTTAAAAAATGATTCATCTAAAATTTGAGCTCTTGAAGTATCTGTAAAGTTTTTATAAGGAAAAATAAGCTTTTGTCTAATCTCACTAATCTCCTTTTCTCTACTCAATCTATTTGAGTTAATAACGTCTTTGCAAATATTCTTCTCAATAGGATACAATATATTACTCTCTTTGTCACGCAAATAGTAATAATCTTGATCCTCATTCATCGGTTTAAAAATGTAAATCCTATTTCTAAGAGTTGCTATTCCGTGTCTTGATTTGTATAAATTTCCTAGTGGTATGCCAATAGATTCTAATTTTGAGGCAATATTATGATCTTGTAAGTTCCATCCTTTCATGAAATCTAATTGATCATAATTTATTCGATTAAAAGATAATTCATTTTTAAGAAGTTGAGAGTTATTGAGTTTAGTGTATTCCAAGTAATTGCTTTGATGCTTTTTAATTAAACAAATGCAGGTATATGTGTTTCGCGAGTTGAAAATTTGTTCACTGCCAAAATCTACAATTCTAAATTGGCACTCTTTTTCTTGAAAATATTCTCTTAATGCCCGTCCGTTAAGACTTTTAAAAAAACTATTCATGGTAATATACCCAAGCTTACCATGATCAGATAGATTTTCTAAAGCAATTTGAAAGAATGGGATATATAAGTCAGGGTGGCCAGATCTTGAAACCGACCACTTGGACATTAATTCTTTTGTTTCTTTTGATAAATGTCTGGAGCAAACATATGGGGGATTACCTAATATAGCGTTGAATCCTGTAAAGCCTGTTAGGTAATCGCTAAATTTAAAGGTTAAGGCATCTCCTGTGAATAGGTTAAACTTAAATTCTTCAATATCTTCATTTTCACTTATTGCAAGAAGAGATAACAAAAGCTTAGTACGTGTGATTGAATAATCTTGTATATCTAGTCCGTAAATATTTTCTTCAAATATCTGAGAATATTTTTTCCCTGTTACAGTGCGTATTTTTTGTGAAACGTCAAATAAGAAACCACCACAACCACATGCAATATCTGCAATTTTTAATGTTTCGATATCCCTGTTAGAGGATATTGTTTGTGAGATAATGTATTCTCTGATATATGATGGTGTGTATATCGCTCCATTAATTACTCTATCAGCTGGTGAAATAACAAATTCGAATAGTTTTATTAATCCTTCAAAATCTAACTTTATATTTTCAGAGTTTAATATTTCAATAAATTTCTCTATTATAGAAGACTCCTTGTTTTCTTTTTCATCAACAATATATAATTTTAAGAATTTGTTATTATCCAGATTTATGCCATTCACTCGAACGAAACTGGAAATTATTATTTTATCAACATCTTCAGGTTGAGTTGAATATTCTTGTAAGAAATTAAATACTTGAGTACTCATTGAACTGCTCTCAAATATTTTTTATAATCATTATATTTCATTGTTATCTGAATGAATAGCTCTTTCGCCTCAGAATTATTTGTCTTTTCTATAAGCTCTTGAAGTGTATACATTCTCTTTTCTAATTGATCGAGCATCCATATTATACTATATCTTTTCAGATATAACTTTAACTTAATATACATGTATTTAGCTCGTTCTGAATTTTCTATAGGATAAATATTTCCTAATTCATCTCGATGAAAATGTGTATTATAATCTTCATTGACAGGATCAATATACTTGTCTAAATCATCATCACTTTTAGCGCGATTTACATACGAACAAGTATATACCAAATTAGAATAACAAGTTTCTAGTTCTGGATATTTTGATTTTGGTTTAAAATGATCTATTTGAAAGTTATTTTGGCCTCCAAACCAAAAATCATAACAATTAGTATATCCACATCTGGAATTAAAATCACTAGCTAATATTCCTTTATACCTCCTGTAATCTGAATACTCTTTTCCTGTATAAGTACTTTGAGGACAAATTTCTCTAAATGATAGACTAGCCATTCTCTCCTAATTTTTT
>DAMCDT010000042.1:0-16387 GCA_032058265.1 Tannerellaceae bacterium | reverse complement strand
TGTTTTCTGGGATACCATTATAAAAACAAGCGATTCAACACGAACAATAAGTGAATAGTAAAATATTTGAAGATGGAAATAGAAAAAGAAAGAATAGGAAAATGCTACAATCCGATCACGGAATAGGTAGAATTTCAACTTCAATTCAAAATGAAAGGAGAAAAACATTTCCGGGGTTTCTCGGTAGATACTTTTACCGAAAAGAGAGTAAAAGATGCTTTAGTATTCCATATAAGTGGAGAAGTAACCTACACTCCTTATGCGACAAAAGATGGATGGGTATTATGTAAGGTAAATATTTAAGTATGAAAACAATAGATAATATAGTAGTAATCGATAGATATGATTATGACGAATTGGTAGAAAAAGCGACATTAACAGAAGATAAGATTAATCTACGTGCAGGTGAAATATCTGCCAATAGAGATACAATACCTGTAAGAATAGAGTTTAATCAGTATCGTAATCGTAAGAATTTCTCTGCGCCAATAGGCTTTGTAAGACATGGTTTTAATAACGAGAAATGGGAGATTTTAAACGAAATAGAGCCAAAGGTCAAAGAGTGGCTGGATGAGAATATGAGTATGTATGACAAAGCATTAAGAGAAAGAAATATAACAGAACGCAATTGTGTAGCACTAAGTAAACAAGTTAGTAATTTAACTGATAAAGTCAGATCGTATAAGCTTAAAATGACAGCTTTTTGGATATATGCGATTGTAATCACAGTTATAACATTCGCCCTTATAAATCTTCAACTATAACAATAAATGAGTTGCAAATTAATATACTTAGGAGAAGGGAAAAATGCAATAATATGTGGAGTACCGGATGAATGCAAACATGACGATAATGGTTCTTGGATGGTAAATCTATACAACAAAGAAACTGATGAAGAAGAATGGGTACCTAAAGAAGAATTCCCTTTTTATTCTCCAAATTCAGAGGAAGAAGAAAAAGCGAATCAGGAGTTTCTCAGAGGTCGAGTAATTGTAGGTGGCTCATGCTCCTGTTCCAAATGTGGAGCATTAGCAATCGCTAATATGAATATGTGGTTTTAAATAAAATTCTAACAATATGAAACTAAATTATTTTAAGGACTTTGACGAAGTAGTAGCTGATTTTAAAAAATTATCGATAGAAGACCAACATAAGGAATTGCAATTGGTTCAGCGTAATTACGAGAAACAGAATTCAGATGATTTCTTGTATTTAGGTAAAGAAACCGCTCAAACAAAGCTGACTAAAAAGCTTTTGGATTTATTACGAGAAGCTCACGAGAACAATTAAAATGACAAGAAATGAATGCAGAACAAGAAAAATTTGATTTATGGTGTATGGTTGAATTATTTGGTCATCAGCGGATCGCAGGTAAATGTACCGAACAAAACGTAGCCGGCACTAATATGCTCCGGGTAGATGTCCCCGAAACGAAAAGTCAGCAACCGTTTACACGCTTCCTTTCTTCCGGGGCTATATATGCAATAAATCCGGTGTCGGAAGACGTTGCCCGGCAAATAGCCGAAAACTTACAGGTGACCCCTGTTAATGTTTGGGATGTGAAAACATTGGTAAACGAAAAGCTAAAGGCTTTACAAAGCCATGATATACCTGGTGATGAATTCTATAACGAAGAAGAATAAACAATATGAAGAAAAAATATATTGTCGCCCGGTATTTCCGTGGCTCATACGTAGAAACAAAATGCAACCCGACGACAAAGAAAGAAGCGGAAAGCATGTGCGCCCGACTCAATGAAAAGGCAAGTGAACTCACTCACTATAGAGTGCTTCCTGTTGGAACTACACGAAAAAACATTAAACTGATTTGAAGAAAGATAAAAGGCTTGGGCGGCCTTTATAAAACCCATTAAAAATATGATTGAAATTAAATTAGGCGACAGAGTTAAAAGCAAAGTCTCCGGATTTTCCGGCACAGTATCCGCAAAATGCGAATACCTGTATGACCGTACGACGTATCAAGTCACTTCTCTTGTGAACGGCAAGGTAGAAGTCGAATGGTATGCTGCTTCCGAATTGGAAGCCATTGATTAATCAAACAGCGGGGTATCGATGCAATATGCAGGATGCCCCACCTTTAAAACAATTACCAACCATGAAAGTAGAAAAGACTTTTTATTATGCCGTTGACGAGAATGAGGATTGTGGCGCGTTCTATGTGAATCCTCCTATCAGACGAAATACGGCTGACAATATCGGAGTTTGGACAGACGATACACTTCCGATTATTGCGACTGATATACTCGACTCCGACATGCTTCCAGATCTGACCTGGAAGAATAATCCGGTTAAAACAACAATCACTATTGAATTTGGCAATTAATAATTATTAAATATATAACAAAACAATATGTCATTAAATAGATCTACCGGTAATATGTACGACTTCGTAACTCATACATGGAACCCTGTAAAAGGTTCGTGCGAACATAAGTGTGGCTATTGCTATATGGAAAAGATACGCCGCCGGTTCCGGAAAGATGATGTACTACAGTTCGAAGAGAAGGAACTGGAAACAAATCTCGGTAAAAGGAACTTCATTTTCGTAGAAAGCGGAAATGATTTGTTTGCTAAAAACATTCCTGAAAAATGGATTATTGATACATTAGATTACTGCAATCACTACGATAATAAATATCTTTTTCAGTCGAAAAATCCAGGTCGGATTATAGATTATATGACACATCCTGTGTTTTGCAAAACTTTTGTATGTACTACCATTGAAACAAACAGATGGTATGATTGCATGGGAACTGCACCAGCAACTGTTGATAGAGCAAACAAAATGGGAATTATCAGTGAATATTTCCCGGTATACATTACCATTGAACCAGTATTAGATTTCGATTTGCCAGCAATGGTAAATCTGATAAAGAAATGCAATCCCAAACAAGTAAACATCGGTGCAGATACTGGGAATAACAATCTTCCTGAACCTTCTAAGGGAAAGGTATTAGAACTGATTGAGACTCTCAGCCTATTTACCCATGTGAAGCAAAAGAGTAATTTAAGGCGAATTCTAAATTAAGATAACTCAAAAATAAAGGACATGAATAAAACAGTTTTTAAGAAAAAGTTCCCGGATATAAAGATTCAGCAGCTTACGACTGAATAATGATACCATTACTATCACAGCAGGAGGAATACCTCTTTTAGAAATTAAAGTTTTATCAAAATAAACGTAAACAATTTCATGGAATCAAACAACAAAGAAAATATCAGTATCTGTAAAGTTTGCGGATGTACTTGGGACAATGCCTGCTACCATCCTGAACATGGAAGTTGCTGGTGGGTAGATGATTCGCAGACTTTATGCTCCCACTGCAATATCGATGAGATTAAAAACGATCCGCAAACCGTTCATCCGGAGACAAAATAATATTAAGAGCATGATATACGGTTATTTGAGAGTTTCAAGCGACGAACAGGATATAAATTCGCAAAAACAGGGTGTTATGAAATTTGCAGAAGATAAAGGGTGGACAATTGATGAATACATTACGGATGAAGGCGTATCCGGCGGGAAAAATCCAGACAAAAGGAATCTTGGACCGCTTCTGAAGCTATTAAACAAAGACGATATCATTATTTCAAGCGAAATAAGCCGGCTTGGTCGTGATTTGTATATGGTAATGGACATTCTACATTTCTGTATGGACAAGGGATGTGTCATTTATACTGTTAAAGACAAATTCATACTTGGCAACGATATTCAGAGTAAGGTACTTGCTTTTGCTTTTGGATTGTCGGCTGAAATAGAAAGGCAAATGATCCAACAACGGACAAAAGAAGGGTTACGTTTGCGGATGAAGATGGGAATATTGCTTGGACGCCCTTATGAAACAAAAGAAGGCTTCAATGTTACGAAGCTGAATGAAGTGAAAGAAAAGGTGATAGAACAGTACGGGTATGGTGTACCGCTGGGGCGCTTGGCTAAGAATTTTAATGTTAACAGGGGAACTATATCGAGGGCTCTGTATGAGTGGGGTATTAACAAGGAAGGAGGGAAATGGGCTATTAATCTCCGGAAGAAGACCAGAAATAAATCAAAGTCTGAAAGAGCTGATAAGTATAAAGATAAAGAATATAAAATAGTATCAATTCCCCGCGAAGAAATGATAGAATTAATCAAACAGGATTTGACTATTCCACAAATAGCTGAACGTTTTATCACCTATACTTACGAACAGGTTTATGATACCATATTATGCGATATTGAATACAATAACCTATATAGAAAACATGGACAATTGAAAATAAAAAAAGTAAAATAATCTATGAGCAGAACTGAATTATTATCAAAAATGCCTTCAACCTGGCAAGAGTTCTATATCCCATGCCAGCCGGAGAACCTTTTCTCACTCTATTATGATGTGAAAACTATCTATGATTCGATATCGAAAAACCGTGTGACAATCGGTGAAGTGACCCGTCAATATGGTAGTTTCAAACATAAAAAATATGGTGAATGCGATTTTGGTGTTCTTTATTTTTATGAGTGGCTTACATATCTGAATGAAGTAAGCAATATTAATAAACCTCTCCCACCAAAGGAGATAACCCGTATTTCCCGGATGCTTTTTCTTGATTATCATCATTTTTATATTGCCGATCTGAAGCTAATACTGATGGGCATCCTCGAAGGCGATTACGGGAACTTCTTCGGAAGCCTTGATTCGCAATTGGTATTCAGGGCGTTTAAAGAATATAATGCGAAACGGAACAAACTGATAAAGGATATACAAAGTGACAAAGCAGATAAATGACAAAAAAATTACCAGCTCCTCTCAAACGGGAGGAGCCTAAACAAAATGACCTGTTCAGCGCCAAGGGGAAGATCCGGACGGTGGTCGACTTCCTGAACGAACATTACATTATTCACGTAAGCGCACAAAACCCGGAGATGATCACGGTGGAGTCGAAAGATTCCGGCCGGTATACCTATCCGCCGACCTTCAGCGATATCCACCTGCATATAATTGAAGAATGCCAGGCCAGTATCTCATCTTCACTCCTATGGGAAATCATCAGCTCGCGCAACTATATCAAACCGTTCGACCCGGCATCCAATTATTTAGAAAGCATTAAAGACATCTACAAGGGTGAGAGCCATATCGACCTGCTCTGTACCTTCCTGAAGGCAACCGAATTTGATTCGCACAAAGAAGGTCATTGCCAGGCACGGATGAACCGTCTGATCCGAAAATGGATGGTGGCAAGTATCGGCCAGTGGAAAGACAATATCCCGAATCCCGTGATGCTGACTTTTATCCAGCAACGCGAAGGGCAAGGTAAAACGTCACTCTGTGACTTCCTGGTTCCGGAAAAACTAAAAAAATATGCCGTTTCACTTACACAGGAGCAGATCAAGAACATGGAAGACATCTACACCCGCTTCCAGTTCGTTGTGCATGACGAATTGATAGGCATCAGCAAATGGACACTTAACCGGTGGAATCATATTCTCAGTGCCAATAAGCTCTTTACGAAACGGCGAACTGATAAGTATCCGATAGACCGACCCCGTACAGGCATAGCACTGGGCACATCCAATCAAAACCAAAAACGTGGGGGTTTCATACGGATTGGAGAAGAAGGCCGGCGTTACGGTTGTATCGAGCTCGACGAGATCAATTGGAAAGGATACATGACCGCTGTCGATGTGGATCAGATGTGGGCAGAAGCCTTGATGCTGTACGAATATCCCGGATATGAAAAAGAGTTTACGGATGCCGACTTCCGTGAGATTATCGCCTATAACTCGCGTTACGCCACAAACATCTCGTACATGTATGCCAGCAACCTGCTGGAGAAACCCGAGAGCGAAGACGAAGGCGTATGGATGAACCCCACGGAAATCATCCGGGATATGATAGAAAAGCAAATACTGGAGAAAGAACGGCTCCTTATGCTTGATCCGGTTGAACTGGGAAAAGCGTTAAAATCCCTTGGTTATTGGTGCGAAAACAGGCGTAAATGTACTGCTCCCGAATTCAAAGACAAGTCATCTTCCTATCCCCTTCAGCGATATCTTGTCAAACGAAAATATTAACATTCCTCACGCACATATATATTTGCTCCCCCTTCTTCTTACAGATGTTTTCAATCCAAAGAAAACATAATAGGAGGAAGGGGGTTCTTTTTGTTTTCACGTGTTATTATAATATTATATTCTATCCTTATTATTTATTAATAAAGAATAGAGGAAATACATCAATATCATAATAAAAGCATGTTTTAAAAAAACACTAATTTTGCCTACTACATACTACAAATCGCTTAACTTACTGATATTCATATATGATTTTGTAGTACCCAACGAAAAAACAGCCTACTACAGCCTACTACATTTATCGTTACCTACTACAAGTGTTTTATCTTAATGTATTGAATTACAATAAATTGTAAAAATGTAGTATGTAGTAGGCAGTATACTGTTTATTAAATAGTTTGTTTTCTGTGTTTTTATTGATTCTTTCCGAACTATTTGTTTGTTTATCAAACGATTATTTTTTACCTTAGTGCCAGCAAAGTACTCAAAAAAGACGTTTTTCATTAGTCAACAAAAAATATTTATGAAACAGTTTTCCGTGAAAATAATATGTAAGCCGTATGTAAAACAGTTCCTTCTGAACGTATTCGGAGGTGACGGAGTCACACCTTTGGATATTTCGCGAGACAAGTTGTTGTATCAGGATTTCCGGAATCGCCTGAAGAAACCTTCTTTCCGGTTTGAATCCCTCTATCCTACCAGCCATAAATACAGGGAAGAGATACGTATTAAAATATCGAAGGAGGATTTTTACTGCTATGGATGGGAACTGAGCCGTACGGATATGATATCGTTCAACCGGATTGTGGAAGCACAGGTGAAGCTGAGCCTCTATGCCTATGTCACACCTATGGTCTGTATGGGTATTCCACTCAGCGATGCGGTGGATGGATTCCAGCGCGAACAAGGATATCCTGAGTTTGTATGGCCGAAAGAATCCATCTATAAAGATTGCCAGCGCAACCTGTCTATAAACAAAGACTTTTTCAGGAAAGAAATTTTAAACATTATTAACAACACAAATATTGGTAAAGTTGTCCTACGGAAAGGACAACTTTACACTATGGAATAATTAGCATGAAAAAGGTAATTTTTGATTTTTGCACCAATATGGGCGGCATCCGTAAGATGTTCGCCATCCCTCCCGGGTCGTTTGCCGGTATCCGGCACAACCATACCAAGAGCCTGAAATGGCTGGATGTGGTGGATACGGACAATATCATAGAGTTGTACTGTACGCCGGACACGATGAATTTTACGGAAGAAAAGACACATCCAGTGCAGGGTGCATTATATAATATAACCATCATAGGCACCACGCCGAAGGAAAACCCGACCAATCAGGTACAGTTCCGGACGCTGGAAAACAACTACTGGTTGGTACTGTTTATCGACAATAACGACTTCCTGCGGTTGGCCGGCGATACGGATCATTACCTTGTATTCAACCGGACGGCAACGACCGGGCAAACCGGCGGGGCACGTAATCAGCGCGAATTTTCATTTACCGGGCAGCTCCCTTTTGAATGCCACTTTATTGAACCCGATGATTCAATGTTGTTTTTCTGATCAATAGTGTTTAGTAATGTAAGGCAGGTAGGGGCGTTTGTCCTATATCTGCTTTTTTTTTAGCCCTACGTTTGCTGTAAATATATGTGGATTATGGCAAAAGAGAGGATTATAGACATTACTGGCGAAATAGGTGCATGGGGTTATTCCATGAACTACGTCAAATATATGATGAAGGAACTGGGAGAAGGGTCTATCACTATTAAAATGACTTCCCTTGGCGGCGAAGTACATCATGCGCTGAAAATAAAGGAGCTTCTTTCATCTCACGGAGATATTACAGTAGAATATATCGGGCTGAATGCTTCTGCCTCTACGCTTGTCGGTCATGGTGCAAAAAAAACTCTGATTCACGAAGACGGATTCTATCTTATCCATAAACCGATGGTATGGGTAGATGCCTGGGGATCGATGAACGAAGACGAACTTCAAACCGCCATTGATGACCTGAAGGCAAAAAAGAAAGATGCCGAAACCTTTACACTCAGCCTTGCACAGGATTATGTAAATAGCCGTGGCATGAAGCTACAAGATATTCTTTCACTAATGAAGGAAGAACGCTGGCTTTCGGCTAAAGAAGCTGTAGAACTTGGCTTGGTAGACGAATTGGTACCGACTAAGAAAAAGCCGCAGATCACCAACCAAATGCTTGTTATGATGAAGGCAAACGGACTACCTATCCCGGGAGTGGAAATGGAAACCGACGAAGATTCCCTGATAGACAAGGTAATAAAGAAACTTGCACCGATTATTTCACCCAAAAATCATATAATAATGACAAAAGACTTTTTATTCGTCAACAAAATACTAAATGTGGAAGGTTTCGAAGCTAACGACAACAAAGTAACGCTGACGATTGAACAAATGACAGCCTTGAACACAAAGCTGCAAGAACTTGAAAAGGCGGTAACCGACTCCAATACAGCCAAAGAAACAGCCGAACAGGCGCGTAACACTGCCGAAACTTCTCTTAATAATCTGACCGGCGAGTTGGATTCCTTGCATCCTGATGTGAAAGCTGCTATCGATACGGCTGGAAAAATTTCTGCCGTAAAAGCCCAATTAGCCAAACGACCCGGGACACCTCCGGCTACTCCTACCGGGAAGGAAGAGTCCGGAGATGTGAAAAACGATGCCGACTGGGATGCTATAAACAATCTTCCACATAACAAGGAAGCTGATAAATTTAATTATTAATCCTAAATTGAAAACTGTATGGCAATTATTGTAACAGACATAGTAAGCGAATACGGTGCGTATTACATTGCCGGAGGACAGAATGAGGCACGCTTGAAACGGCAACTCCTGTTCGGGAAGGAAACTACCAAATGGGCTACAGAGGTGAAAACGTCCGACACGGTTTACCGGTTGGCGGAATCAACTATCTCCAGCTTAGTCCAGGCTTTCCAGAAAACCTGGACGCCAAAAGGAGATATAACCTTTACCCCCAACCCTATCCAGCTTTACAAACTGAAAGTCGATTTGGATGTATATCCGGATGATATAGAAGACAACTGGCTCGGTTTCCTTGCCAACGAAAACCTGTCGCGCAAGGAATGGCCGCTGATCCGGTATATTCTCGAAAAGCATTTGTTCGACAAAATTAATGACGATATGGAACGGCTGGAATACTACAAGGGCGTTTACACGGCTCCTACCGCCGGAACTGCCGGTATCACCGGACAATCCATGAACGGCCTGAAGACTTTCCTTCAATCAAGCAAAGTAAACCATGTAACTATGTCTGCGTTAGATCCGGCAACTATTTACGACCAGATAGAAGAGTTTTATGAAAATGTGAAGGAAGAGTATCAGAGTGTGCAGACGGTTATCGGGCTGGCTCCGAAATGGTATCGCGCCTTCCTGAAGGACAAACGTTCACTGGGTTATTACCAGATTACCGATCCTGGGGAAATAGACAATACACTGGATTTTTCACCCTCTAAAGTAATCGGCCTTCCGTCTATGATAGGTACGGATGATATTTGGTGTACGCCTGTGGGAAATTTCCTACATCCTACTAAGAAAGGACAGAATGCAGCCATGGTGCGCGTAGAAGAATCTAAACGTTGCGTATCCATTATGACCGACTGGTGGGAAGGGCTTGGATTCGGTATCAACGAACTGGTATGGACAAATGTACCTGTAGTTCCCTAATGTTTAATCATTAAAAAGTATTTATAATGGCAGATATAGAAAATTGTATAGATCTGGACGACATAGCTCATAATTTGGGTTGTGGATCCGGAAATTCGGCAGGGATTGTTCCGTCCCTTACCTATGGTTACTGGGATGATGTAGCCACTTGGCCAGATGAACCCAAACCGGTAGATAATTCGGGAACGGTAACAGCTCCCAGCCTTGAAGAGGCCGGCGCGCTGATTGGCGACGTAGCCATGAAGTCGGGTACAAGGGCATTTAAAATAGATTTTACCGAAGACGCCGGAAACTTCACCATCGTTCCTGACGGACAGATAGATGGTTTCTCCTTCGTATCTACGCTCACAATGGTGAAAGCGAAGATTGTAAAAAAAGTACTCGGATTTATGAATGCGGCAGCCAACCGGAAAATGTTCTTTATCGTACAAGATGAAAACGGAACCAATTACCTGATGGGTAATAAAAAGCGTGGAGCTTCCTTAGTTCCCGGCTCAGAAGGGGCTGTAACCGGTACCCAAGCGTCCGACCGTAACCAAACGACACTCCAGTTCACCTTCCGAAGCAGTATGGCACTCTCTTACGAAGGTGTAACCGATGAATTACTAACACCTGCTCCATAATATCTTCTTTCCATAGTTTCCAATTTGAAAGCCCTGTCTAACAGATAAAGACGGGGCTTTTGTTGTCCTATCCTGTTACGTAAATCCGTACAACATTTGTATTCATCAATTAATTAAACGAGCATGAATACAGAAAATGTAAAGAAGGAATTCCGCCAGCAGGCGATTGACTGGCTGAATTCGAAGCGTGACTTGGATAAAGGAATTTCCCTATTGGAAGAGGCCGGATATAAACCAGATGTTATGAAAAACTTCCGCAAAAACATGACGAGAAGGGATATCCCCCGGAAAGTGGAGACGGAAGTGCGCCTCTATATCCGCTATTGCACCAATCCCGGTAAAGTGGATATCGATGAAAATAAACTTCCTGAAGATGATACTGATTTAAGGGAGGAAACGTTTGCCGGAACCCTCGAAAAGGAACTCCAGAATGAATACCCGCCGGAAGTAAAGAATCTGCTGACGGAATTTTCAGACCTGTACAAGGCGCGGAGCATGTACCACAAAGATATGAAGGCAGTAGGCGAGAAAAACGATGCCGAATCAAAAAGTGAACGTAAAAGGATTGGTGCCATGATAGGAGCTTCCAGCCACCGGATGAATGAACTTTATAAACATTGGGAAGCTTATAAGGCTGATGGTACGCTTCCACCGGAAGACCTTTTCAAAGAACCGTTCGACCCGGAAAAGAAAACTGAAACGAAACCAGCGGAAACAACCGTAACACTTCCTGATTCGCCCGAAGAACTGAAGAAATTAAAGGAAAACCTACGTGTGAAAATTGCACGATCCGAAAACCAACTCCTTTATCAATCCAACAAAAAAGAAGAAAAGGAAAATCCGATGCCTGCGGGTCCTAAACGGGAAAAGACAGAAAAGAACCTGGAAGAAATGAAGGCCACACAGAAGGCCGTGGAATTGAAGTTGGTTGAACTCAAGTAAATGGGAAACAAGAAAAGCCTTGCCGAGCAAAAGCACGACCTGATTATACAGCATATCCTCGATCCGGATAATTCACCACTTCCGGATAGGCTGAAGGTACAATTCGACCGGATCAGGTCGGCTGCCCGTATGCTCGACAGTTATCATCCTTCGAATGTTATCCCCCGCCTGCAAGCCAAGTATAACATCTCGCGCAATACGGCACGTGAAGATGTAAAGTTTGCCCAGGAACTGTTCAAAACGAAACATACGTTCGATTGGGATTTCTGGCAAGCCTGGCAGATAAAGGATATTGTAGAAACAATCCGTATATGCCGTCTTCAAAACAGGCATAAGGAACGGATTGCCGCCCACAAAGTACTACGCGAAATTATAGGCGCAAAGCCCATGGGCGAGGAAGACCCCCGGCGGATGGAAAAAAATGTCTTTTATATCCAGCTTAATAACAATAATACGACTGTCAATGTGCCGCTGGACAAATTACGCGGACTTTCGAACGATGATGTGCAGATAGTTATGTCGGCCCTGACGGCGCCGGATAACACTGACGAAGAAATAGTGGAGATACTAAACACCTGATTATGGAACCCTACTGGGAGGAATACATATCGCTGAACAGTTTCCAAATCACGGCTATGGCTTTCAAAGCCAAATTGAAATACCTGATTGCCGGCCGTGGTACTGGAAAATCGTTTATCACCGGAGCGGAAATAGATGAGAATGTTCGCCTGATGCCCCGTGGCATAACCGGTGTGGTACAACAAACACTCGGACAGGCACTGACCAAAACGCTTCCTTCTGCTTTTAAATATTTAGAATCGGTCGGATATAAAAAGTACGACCCGAAAACCAGAAGCGGCGACTATGTGATCTGCCAGAAGCCCCCCGACCATTTCTATACACCTTACGAGAAGATTATGAGCTATGAACACATGATCACTTTCTCGAATGGGCACAGCCTTTACCTGCTTTCGCAAATGAGCGGTTCGCGCGGTCCGAGCATCGATTATTCGTTGACCGACGAAGCCCTGACACTCGACAAAGAAAAATTCGACCAGGAAGCCGGGCCGACTAACCGGGGAAACGAGGAAACGTTTGGATTCCGATCACCCAACCCATTATATAAGCATCACGGTTCGACATTCACATCGTCAATGGGATTCCTTCCGGAGCATAAATGGCTGTCGGAACCGGCAGCGTATTATTCGAGTGAAGCCGGCATCGAATTGTTTGTAGTCTGGAATAAGATTGTCAATATGCAACTGGATTTAATCCGGGCAAAATTAGACAATGATGAAAAGACGGCGGTGGAGCTCTGGAAAGAATGTGCGCGACTTCGCAGGACAATCACGCCGTTCGTCAGTAAGGATGGTATATTGTTTATGCTTTCTAATGCTTTCGACAATGTCTATAATCTCGGCTTCTCCTACCTGACAGGTCGGTATCAAACAATGGATCTGGTATCCTTTCTGATTGAGATTCTAAATTATTACATCAATAAAGTAACCAATTGCTACTATGCCATCGACGATCGGCATGTATATTATCGGGCAGATAATGATGATTATATTCGGGGACTGGCTGAGAATAATAATTTTAACTAGGAAGAGTTGGCTAAAAACCGGAATTCATTATGGGATGCCGACTGCGATCCAAACCGCCCGCTCGAAATAACGCCCGACTGGGGAAGCAAGATTTCCCTTATCGAAGTAGCCCAGGAAAGAAATTACGACTATGTATCCGGAATGATAACACCGGTAGACAACAATATCAACGAGTTCTTTGTCAAGCCTGACGAACATGCCGACACGATGATTAACCAACTGATGGATAATTTCTGCCATTACTACCGGTATCAGAAGAAAAAGGAAGTCTTTTATACCATCGACACGTATGGCGATATCCGGCTGGCCAGTTCAAAGAAAACATATAATCAACACGCCATCGACCGGCTGGAAAAAAACAAATGGAAAGTATTCCGCCGGAAACATCCCGGTAAAGAACCACCGCAAAATGATAAATATCTTCTCTGGCAATATATGCTGTATGAAACAGAACCGCTCCTTCCTCTGAAGCGATTTAACGGCACACAGTGCAAATACACGCTTATCTCCATGAATAACACGTCGGTCATCACGAAACCGAACGGGTTATTCGAAAAAGATAAACGGAGTGAACGGAAGCCATCCGTACTTCCTGAGGAAGCTACCCATTTCGGCGATGCAGTAGATAAACGCATCTGGACAAAGTACGGCTCCATGCTGAAGAAAGGTTCAACATTTGTAAACCCACGATTTTAGGATATGAAGAAAATGAAAAAAATAGGATTCCGGACAGGTAGTGACGAAGAGAATAATTCATCCGGAAGTAAAGAAGATGATTTGGGCGAAGTATTATTCGGCGCAAGCCCAAAAACATTGAAGCCGTTTATCGAATCCCTATTCAAGCCGGAAGGAAACGAACACGAACGGGATTTCAAAACGACTGCCGAAATAGAATACATGCTTCAGGACACGCTGTCAGTCACAAGACGAACCATTAACACAGTGATGCAAGAAATGGGTTTTAAAATCCGGTTTATCGAAAGCGTTCCCTGCTGGGAGGTTTATGAACTGGATTCTGATTTTTGATGTCCTATTATTCATTATTTGAAAATCTGATTTTTGCAAGGTTATGAAACAGATCGCCTACATATTATCCCTGTTTATTCTGCTTTCATCCTGTGCAGCAAGGAAGAAAGTGGAGAAAGAACGAGTGAACGACATCGTTACCATGACGAAGGAGACGGTTGTCAGCCAGTCGGATTCTACCGTAAAAAGCGTAAGCGAAGAGCATACGGAAGAAACCGTCACCACGGATATCTATATCCGGCAATACGACACCTCCCTGCCGCCGGATACCGCCGGAAACTATCCGCTGAAGGAGGAACAATTCATCACGACGGTTAAAAACAAGGACACGAAAGCCAAGAAAGAGGTAAAGAAAGCAGCTTCCGAAAATGTGGCCTCTGAAACCGAATCTACAACGGAAGATCATTCCACCGAAAAGACGGATACGGACACGTCGGTGGAAGTAGCCGGAGGAAATCGTATCGTATGGCTGTATATAGGATTAGTATTGATCGGGCTTGTGTTGTTTTACCTGTTTTTTATAAGGAAGAAAGAATGAATGTAACCCGTTTCCCTGAAGAAGGCCTGAGTGCCGATTATGGCGACATTATCCTGTCGGCTGTGACGGCAGATGTGGAGATGAAAGTTTATCTTCCTTCGGATACCGTGAATCCGGTCATGCAGGAACTGTATTCGCCGGATGCCGCACGGATGGTTTATATCCGCGATTTGGGGAAGCTGGCCATGTATTATCAGACGGAAACGGCGGTAGCCCTTTCAAACGGCTTGGACGGAAGTCCTGTCGTATTCTCGGTTGTCCTGACTGAAAACCGGAGTACGCCCCAGACAGTATCCAAAACAGTCACTTTTTACCGTTGCGATGCCGAAACAAACGATTCGCTGACGGTAGAATACCTGAAGCGTATTCCGTTGTCGAGGGGAGTCAGCAAGCATACCTTTGTCGGCGCAACTGAGTACCTGTCTTTTTACACTCAAGGAATGGTCAAGGCACGCGCCTTATATAAGGGTAGCAGCATTGACATAGAGCGAACCGTAACAGTAGGCAGCATTTCCGTCGGCAATAACAACCATTATCGTTTCAACGTTTCGCCTTCCTATATAGCCAGTCTGCTGTCTATCGACCCATACAGGCTTATATCCTACGCAGTATATAAAGGCGGCGAAGAGCCTTTCACCTTCCATGTGGATATCCGTGGAAAGCTGAATCAAACGACATTTATTTTCCGCAATATTTTCGGCGCACAGGAAGCTATGACCTGCACCGGCGATGTGACCGGCGAAAAAAAATGGACACGCGAAACAGGCGTGTTGAACCGGCACAGGCGGCAGATCAGCCGCGAGTTGGAAAACACCCAAACGGTCAGTACCGGCTACCTCACGGCAGACGAAACGGAAATACTGGAAGACCTACTGAACTCAAACGAGGTATATGTGATTAAAAACGTTTCGCTCGAACGCATCATCATACAGGATGAGACCTTCAAAGTCACGTCCCGGAAGGATGAACTGATCAGTGCCGAATTCAAATACCGCATAGCCTCCACCAACGAACTCCAGTTCTACCTGAACAAAAACAGGATAGGGCTGTATCTTATGACAAACCTGTCAAGGCTGATTGTTACAAATACCGACAAACGAATTATAGTCCCAAGATAAGATTATGGCAGACGACAACATCAGATTCTCATCCGGCATGGCCCGCAATACCGATCCCCAACCAACAGATCGCGTAATGATAGACAAAGACGGCGTAAGCGACCCGCTATATAACACCATCGAAGACCTGAAAGAACCAATTGGGGTCGTTCAATTGAATAATGATATAGCTCAATTAGGTCGCGAAGTGAACGGAATAGGCTCTTTAGCTTCCAGTCCTTTTGTGAAATTTTCCACCGGACAATCAGCGAACTCCGATACCGTGAAGTTTTCCAAACGCATTTTGGCAGCAGCTATAACATGCTCAGATGATTATGATGTGGAAACCGGACGTTATGAAGTATACCCATTTAGATTAGGAAAAGCAGATGATGGGTCAATTATTAGATTATATTTAGGATTATATGATAAAGAACAACAATTAATCACTGATTTTTGGATAAATAGTACCACGAATGTTTATGAAAATACTGCATATTTCATCCTACGAAATCCGACGACAGAAAAAAAACAATTCGAAATATTTATAGCAATAGATGTTTCAGAGTTGCAGAACGGTGATGTCTTGTCAACGCCAACAGCAAATACCATAGAAAGCAAATTACGTTTTACTGATATTTGTTTTAAAAATGCAAACATAAATACTAATCCATATTTTAACAGTCCTTATCATGGAATAAAAGAACTATACGTTTGTTTTTCAAATGGTTTAGAAGTGCCTGAAAATCAAAGAAGGAC
>DAMCDT010000041.1:0-16750 GCA_032058265.1 Tannerellaceae bacterium | reverse complement strand
CGGGAGCGGGTAGGGGAAACAATTTGTTTATGAAAGACCTCACAAAGCCTGGAGCACAAGTTACGGCATTAACAAGTGATATGGATTACAGTTATTATCCGGTAGAGGTGATCGGAAACAAAATGTATATGTTCACCAATTACGGAGCCCCCAAATACCGTGTAATGGTTGCCGATATAGCTTCCCCCAAGCTGGAAAGCTGGAAAGAATTTATTCCTGAAACGGAATCAGTATTATCGAGTGCAGAAGTTATCGGTGGAAAACTGATCCTTACCTACGAAAAGGACGCTTCACATCATGCGTATGTATATTCGTTAGAAGGGAAGCAGGAACATGAAGTAGCTTTGCCAACTTTAGGATCTGTTTACTTTAGCGGTGATAAAGATGATAAGGAAACATTCTATGTATTTACGTCGTTCACTTTCCCGGCTACTATCTATAAGTATGACCTGGATAAGAACGAATCACAACTATACCTGGCTCCTAAAGTAGCTTTCAATCCGGAAGAATACACAACCGAACAGGTGTTCTATCCAAGTAAAGACGGAACGAAAATTCCGATGTTCCTCACATATAAGAAAGGATTACAGAAGGATGGCGCTAATCCGGTATTCCTATATGGATATGGAGGGTTTAATGTTAGTCTAAATCCCGGTTTCTCAACCAATCGTCTGGTTTTCCTTGAAAATGGAGGAATTTATGCACAGGCAAACCTTCGCGGTGGCGGGGAGTATGGTGAAGACTGGCATCAGGCCGGAACCAAAATGAATAAACAGAATGTATTCGACGATTTTATTTACGCAGCCGAGTATCTGATCAAGGAAAAATATACCAACAAAGAAAAGTTGGCAATTAACGGTGGTTCCAACGGCGGACTATTGGTCGGAGCAGTTGTAAACCAACGGCCTGATCTGTTCAAAGTAGCTGTTCCGGCGGTAGGAGTTATGGATATGTTACGTTATCATAAGTTTACCATTGGCTGGAACTGGGCAAGCGATTACGGCACAAGTGAAGACAGTAAGGAAATGTTTGAATATCTGTATGCTTACTCTCCGCTTCATAATATTAAGAACGACGGCACTCCATATCCGGCTATCCTTGTCACTACGGCTGATCATGACGACCGCGTTGTACCAGCCCACTCGTTCAAGTACGCAGCCACCTTGCAGGCATCCAATACAGGCGATGCTCCCAAACTGATCCGTATTGAAACGAAAGCAGGCCACGGAGCTGGGAAACCAATCAGCAAAGTTCTGGATGAATATGCAGATATGTATGCCTTCATTATGTATAATCTGGGAATGACCGTGAAGTAAACAAATGAAACGCTAATTATTATTGAAAAAGCTGCTCGTTAGTTTAAACTAATTAGCAGCTTTTTCTGGTTCCGGATATTTACTCTTATTTACGATTTGTAACCTAAAACCTTTGTTTTCTTATAAATAAATATATGTATAGTTAATAACGCTCTTTTTTTTACTTTTTTAAAGGAAAATCTATTAGGTTATTATTTTTGAAAATACTACTTTTGCATCTGTTTAATAAATTGGCAGAAAGTTTTCTTTTTTTTAGACTAACAACTCCAGTATTTAAATTTTTACAATGGAAAACATACAATTAGGACTATTGTTAATGGTTGTCGGTATGACTGCCGTATTCGTTATTCTTCTCCTGGTAATCTATCTTGGAAAAGGTTTGATTGCCTTCGTTAATAAGTTTGCTCCCGAATTGGCCGTGCAAAAACAAACTCACCGGCAGGCACAAGCAACTCTAACCCATTCGGCGGATGCTGTCAGTGGCGAAACAACAGCCGCTATTGTATCTGCTATCAGTATTATTACCGGGGGAAAAGGAAGGATTACAAAAATTGAAAAACAATAAATCAAGTTATACATAATATGAAAAGAGAAATCAAATTTAGTTTGGTCTTTAGAGACATGTGGCAATCTGCCGGGAAATATGTCCCTCGTGTAGATCAACTAGTCAGAGTTGCCCCTGCAATTATTGAAATGGGTTGTTTTGATCGTGTTGAAACAAATGGCGGAGGATTTGAACAGGTTAATTTATTATTTGGCGAAAACCCTAATACGGCTGTTCGTGAATGGACAAAACCATTTAACGAAGCCGGCATACAAACACACATGCTCGACCGTGCATTAAACGGTCTTCGGATGAGCCCAGTCCCTGATGATGTACGCCAGTTATTCTATCAGGTGAAGAAAGCCCAGGGAACCGATATCGCCCGTACATTTTGTGGTTTGAATGATGTGAGGAACATTGCTCCGTCAATCAAATATGCGAAAGAAGCCGGGATGATCTCTCAATGTGCGCTGTCTATTACTCATTCGCCTATCCATACAGTCGACTATTATACAAAGATGGCTCATGAGTTAATCGAATTAGGAGCCGATGAGATCTGTATAAAAGACATGGCTGGTATCGGACGTCCGTATTCATTGGGACAGATCGTTAAGAATATAAAAACAAAATATCCTCATATTCCTATACAATACCACAGTCACGCAGGACCTGGTTTCAGCGTAGCTTCTATCCTGGAAGTATGTAACGCGGGGTGCGACTATATCGACGTTGGTATGGAGCCTCTTTCGTGGGGAACCGGACATGCCGACTTATTGACCGTTCAGGCAATGTTGAAAGATGCCGGTTACCAGGTGCCGGAAATCAATATGGAAGCCTATATGAAAGTAAGGAGCATGGTACAGGAATTTATGGATGATTTCTTAGGGTTATATATCAGTCCGAAGAACCGCCTGATGAACTCCCTGTTGATCGGCCCCGGACTTCCCGGAGGTATGATGGGAAGTTTGATGTCTGACTTAGAAAAGAACCTGGAAAGCATTAACAAGAGCAACCAAAAGAACAATAAACCTCTGATGACACAAGACCAGTTGCTTATCAAACTATTTGATGAAGTAGCTTACGTTTGGCCTCGGGTGGGTTATCCTCCTTTGGTAACTCCCTTCAGCCAGTATGTTAAAAATCTGGCATTGATGAATGTTATGCAGATGGAAAAAGGCAAACCGCGTTGGAGTATGATCGCTGATGATATCTGGGATATGATCTTAGGTAAAGCAGGGCGCCTACCGGGAAAACTGGCTCCTGAAATCATTGAAAAGGCAAAACTGGAAGGACGTGAGTTCTTTGACGGTAATCCACAGGATAATTATCCGGATGCATTGGATAAGTACCGTAAACTAATGAACAGTAAACAATGGGAAACCGGAGAAGACGACGAAGAACTATTTGAATATGCTATGCATCCGGCTCAATATGAAGCTTACCGTTCAGGAAAGGCAAAAGTGGAATTCCTGGCTGACGTTGCCAAACGGAAAGCAGAGAAAAACGCTCCGGCGCAACAACCACAAGCCGCTCCTGCAGCAGCAACACCTCCTGCGACAGCATTCTCATTACCAACCACGCCTCAAACAATGAATGTGGATGTGAACGGACAGCAATATCGTGTAACTGTTGACTTTAATAACTCTTCTGCAACTGAAGAAAAAGGTAACGCTCCTGCTCAACAAGCACAAGCGGCTCCCTCAGCCCCTGTAGCGGCTGCCGGGCAAGGGCAGGAAGTACTATCGCCCCTTGAAGGAAAATTCTTCCTGGTTAAAAATACATCAGACACACCCCTTAAAGTAGGTGATGTGGTAAAAGAAGGCGATATATTATGCTATGTGGAGGCCATGAAGACATATAATGCCGTACGTTCTGAATTCAGCGGAAAGATTACTTCCATCCTTCCGGCGGCAGGTGATACAGTATCAGAAGATGATGTATTAATGACTATCCAATAATGAAGGAAGTACTTAATAATCTATATGAAATGACTGCTTTCAGCAATATATTTGCTGAACCGCAGTTCCTTATCATGTATATTATTGCCTTTGTACTGCTTTATTTAGGAATAAAAAAGCAGTATGAACCATTATTGTTGATTCCGATAGCTTTCGGGGTTTTACTGGCAAACTTTCCCGGAGGTGATATGGGTATAACCCAGGCAGATGAAAACGGAATGGTTAATATACATGGTGTACTAAAGAATATTTGGGAAATGCCCCTGCATGACATTGCTCACGAAATGGGTATTATGAATTTTCTTTATTATATGCTGATTAAGACAGGCTTTTTACCTCCGGTAATTTTTATGGGAGTAGGGGCATTGACCGATTTTGGCCCGATGCTTCGTAATTTACGCCTTTCTATTTTTGGAGCAGCAGCGCAGTTAGGTATCTTTACCGTATTATTAGTAGCCATCCTGATGGGATTTACTCCCAATGAGGCAGCTTCCCTCGGAATTATCGGAGGCGCCGACGGGCCGACAGCTATCTTTACTACCATTAAGTTAGCCCCTCATCTGTTAGGTCCTATTGCAATCGCTGCTTATTCATACATGGCATTGGTTCCGGTGATTATTCCTCTTGTAGTCAATCTCCTTTGTTCGAAAAAGGAATTACGGATCAATATGAAAGAACAGGAAAAGAAATACCCGTCCGACGTAGAGATAAAAAATATGCGTGTCCTGAAAATTATATTCCCGATAGCCGTAACGGTTGTTGTTGCCATTTTGGTTCCCAGCGCCGTACCATTGATCGGAATGTTAATGTTCGGAAACCTTATTAAAGAAGTCGGTACTTCAACAGCCCGTTTACATGATGCTATTTCAAACAGCATTATGAATACAGCCACTGTCTTTTTAGGATTATGTGTCGGAGCTACCATGACAGCGCAGGCGTTCCTCAACTTAACTACAATAGGTATCGTTGTAGGAGGTTTTCTTGCTTTTGCATTATCCATAGCAGGCGGTATCTGTATGGTGAAGCTATTCAATCTCTTCACCAAGAAAAAGATAAATCCGTTAATCGGAGCTACCGGATTAAGCGCTGTTCCGATGGCCTCACGTGTAGCCAACGAGATAGCATTAAAATACGATCCCAAAAACCATGTCCTTCAATACTGTATGGCCAGTAACATTTCCGGCGTAATCGGATCGGCAGTAGCAGCAGGTGTATTAATCTCTTTCTTAGGATAACGGAAAAAAGGTCACTACTTTTGTTCACAAAATAAGTAGGCTTTGTATATAAAACCCCAGGGTTTTGAATACAAAGCCTACTTATTTTGTGATATAAAAAAACTTAGGTCATTTAGCCGAATCAACACTAAGTTTTATTTTAGCTTCGGGATCATTCGTAAATGAAATACTTTTTTCATTAAACAAAACTTTTTCTACCAAGTGCTTTCTGGTATCAGTCCTAATACATATCTCATTGGTATTTTGGCTGATTGTATCCCGAACCAATAAAACATCAGATTTGGAACTATAATCTTTTTTATCTTTTATTACTTTAAATAACAATACATCATCACTTATATGTCCTTGATGCCTGGTCGGGATTCCTTCAATCATATCCTTGTCATTCTGATCCGAAACCGACATGGATAAATCTATAAATTAACCGGAACACCGACATCAGGATATTTTTGCATACAATTTGCAAAAGAAAAACATATTAAAATTAATATTAAATACTTTTTCATAGAATGGTACTTTTAATTAAACGAGGCTTTATAATAATACTCCAGTTAGAATGAGTACAAAACATAATTTTTTATTCATGACATAAAATTTTGGTTTATATTAATACTATTTTTAAGCTATAAAATAAATTACAAAACGATTAGGATTTTTATTCAAAAACGAATCGTTTTGAGAAACAACCTCTTTGCTTATTTTATAATAGGTATAACAGAATTAATTTGTATCTATCTGAATATAATTCTCCGTTCACATAAATTGATGAATGTAGTGTCGGCATTCCTTTTTTCCAATTAAAATACAAATTAAATAAGATGGTATCTTCCGTTCCATCCTAAAGGATTCATTTAGATAATTAAGTGCATGATAAATTAATTACGCTACATGAATAAATATAGAACATGGAGATATAGGGTTATTTATAAAAAGAGAATAAAACCCCGTATCTCCATGTTTTCCTTATTCTGATAATGTGCAAAAATCTACCTGGCAGGAGTCATTACGAAAGTGAATTCATAATCTCTATATGGCAGTCGATATTGTGGTAACGGAAGCGCGCCCCAGCTCTGTATGCAGCCTAATCCCATTTGGAGCTTATCAATGCATAAGTTAGTATAATCAACCTGCGGTACTTCGGGGAAGTGACGTTGGATTTTGTATAGGCCTTCGTCAAGATCACTGATTGCATAATTCAGCGCCGAAGCAGAGAATGGAATCTCTGCTACAAAGACCAATCCATATCCACCTGTCGTTAACTGCTTCCACCAACGGATATCTGTTTTGGTTCCGGTTTCCTGTGGACGGATATACGCGTAAGGTTGTTCGGCAACTGTTTGGTTATAGTGGCCAATAAATGTGCAATGATTCCTGTCTGAATAGTTTTCTATCGGTCCGCGTCCGTAGTATTCAATTTTATCATATTCATTAGGCATTTGCATCTGCATACCAAACCGGAAAAGGTCTGGTACTTCTACTCCATTACCGGCATTCATTTTCTGAGTAACCTGTACTGCTCCATTATTATTAATGATATACGTAAGTGATAAAGTTGCTTTAACAGCAGGTATATCGTATTGAGCCTTGACAGTTACCATATTATTTGCGGATTCGTGTGTTAACGAAGTGAGCTTTAATTCGGGATTCAGCCAGACCCGGTATTTCTTTTGTAACTCTGCACCCATATCATTATCCGTTGGAGCACGCCAGAAGTTCGGAGTGAGTTTGCCCCCTTCGTTAATGAGTTTACGCCCGTCAACATCATATTTGCATAAGAATCCGTCTGTTCTTTTGAAGTTCAGGACGAAATTATTTCCTTCCACTATCAGGTAATGCGTATCATTATCTTTGATAACGGGAGCTATCATTTCTTCATTCATAGCTGTTTTGCTTTCAATACCGACAGGCACTTTTGGATACTCCCTGATTAGTAACTGATCTTTGGCTACTTCAAATCCGGCGGGTAGCAAACCTTCTTTCGTTTTTAATTTATAAGCTACATTTAATAATATTTCTTTCTCCGGACAGATATTTTGCGTATTATAATCCAGCTTTAATTTAACTGTTTGTTGTGGAGCGGCATCCAGTTTATTGACCGTACCTTTTTCCATTGCTTCGCCATTGGCAAGAAGTTCCCATTCCATATAATAAGCGGAAAGATCGCGGAAGAAATTTTCGTTATAAATAGAAACTTCACCTTTATCAAGGTCAGCAGGAGTTGTCCAGATCGACTGATGGATGTAACCAACTTCATACATGTGCGGATTAGGAACGCGGTCGGGACTTATTAATCCATTATCACAGAAATTCTGGTCGGAAGCATCATACGGATTGAAATCGCCACCATATCCATAAATCTCGATACCATCTTTATTTTTCCAACGGATAGACTGGTCTACAAAATCCCAGATAAAACCTCCCTGATAAGCCGGATATTTACGGATCAGATCCCAATATTCTTTAAAACCTCCCTGCGAATTACCCATCGCATGCGCATATTCGCATTGTATCAAAGGCTTTGCAGGATTTCCCGATACATATTTCTCACTTTGTTCATAGTCGTAATACATAGGGCAGAATACATCCGTATATTGATTTCCATGAGATTGTTCGTATTGAACCGGACGGCTTTTATCTTCATTCTTGATCCATGTATAACATGCTTCGAAATTAGGACCGAAACCGGCTTCGTTCCCTAACGACCAGAAAATAATGGAGGAGTGATTGAAGCTACGTTGTACGTTGCGTTGATTGCGTTCCAGATGTGCTTTGGCATATAGCGGATTTTTAGCAAGCGTCTTTTCGTCATAGCCCATACCGTGAGATTCGATATTTGCTTCAGCTACCACATATAATCCATATTCATCGCAAAGGTCATACCAACGGTTATCATCAGGATAATGACACGTGCGGACAGCATTTACATTAAATTGTTTCATGATCTTGATATCCTCGATCATCCGTTCAAGCGGAACTACATACCCCCCGTCAGGATCCATTTCATGACGGTTTACTCCTTTAAATAAAACAGGCTGCCCATTGACTAATATTTGCGCACCTTTCATTTCAATTTTCCGGAAGCCTACCTTTTGATTGATCACTTCAATAATATTATTTCCGTTCTTTAGTGTGGCGGTCAGTTTGTAAAGGTTTGGTGTTTCTGCAGTCCATTTATCCGGATTGCTGATTTTCATTTCAGCCGAAATCTTGCCTGAGCCTTTTACATGTGCGGATGCTACCTGATGTCCTTTCATATCCTTCAGTTCCAGGTCTACTGTTCCGTTTCCTTTTAGTTGTAGGGCGATATTTAATGAGCCGTCTTTGTATTGTGCGTCAAGATCGGGAGTAATACGAATATCTTGAATATAGGTTTTGTTACGTGCATAAAGATAGCAATCGCGTCCTACACCGGAGAAGCGGAAAAAGTCCTGGTCTTCCAGATAAGTACCGTCACACCATCGGAATACTTGGAAAGCAATTATGTTTTTACCCGGTTTCAAATAATTCGTCAGGTTGAATTCAGCTTCCAGTTTACTATCTTCACTATATCCTACATATTTACCGTTCACCCATAAATATATATTGGATGTTACCGAACCGAAATGGGCAAAGATCTCCTTTCCGTGCCAATTGGAAGGGATAGTAATTTCTTTTCTATAAGAGCCTACATGATTATTTTCAACAGGTATTTCAGGAGGATTATTTTTGAATTGACTTCTCCATGCGTATCCGATATTTACATACAAAGGATCGCCATATCCGTTTAGTTCCCATACTGCAGGCACTTGCATTTCATCCCAAGCTCTATCATTGAAATCTGTCCGGTAGAAATCCGTCGGACGTTGATCAGAGTTCCGTACCCAGTTGAACTTCCATGTACCGTTGAGAGTCATGAAGTTTCCGGAAAGTTCTTTTATTCCTTTATCTGCCAGTTCACTCGATTCATAAGCAAAATAATTAGTGTGCGTCGGAGCACGGTTAACCGCGTTGACTTCTGGATTTTTCCACTCGTTGTTTTGCGATGTTACGGACATAGCCAAAGCAATAAAACAACAGATAAGTAGTTGCTTTTTCATGATATTATTGGTTTTATTATGTAAAATCTATATTAATTCCGTTAGCAACGGATGCTTAGCTGACGAAGTACATCCCTGATTTTTTCAAATGTTGTGATGCGGGTAGGAACTAACGGCAAACGAAGTTTATTTTCAATATATCCCATAGCATTCAACATACTTTTGACTCCTGCCGGATTACCGTCTACAAATAAGAGGTCAAATAATTCCGTAAAACTATGATGGATTGTACGTGCGCTATTGTAATCACCGGCCAATGCCAGGCGTACCATGCGGCTAAATTCACGAGGGAAAGCATTTCCTATCACAGAAATAACTCCTATTGCACCTAATGTTATCAAAGGGAAAGTTATACCGTCGTCACCTGATATTACGTTGAAATTAGCCGGTTTGTTTTTGATAATATCATCCATTTGTGTGATATTGCCGGATGCCTCTTTAACGGCAATCACATTGCTGAATTCGCGTGCGATGCGGAGCGTGGTTTCGGCTGTCATATTAACGCCTGTACGTCCCGGTACATTATACAAAACAATAGGTAAACGTGTAGCTTCTGAAATAGCCTTATAATGTTGATATAGACCTTCCTGGGATGGTTTATTATAATAAGGGGTAACAGACAGTATAGCATCGACGCCGTCGAAATTGCCGTGTTTCAATTTTTGAACAATTGTCCTGGTACAATTACCTCCAACACCCAATACGATTGGAATTTGTCCGCGGACTTTCCTGACTACCAGGTTAATGATTTTATCCTTTTCATCCTCGGTAAGTGTTGGGGTTTCGGCTGTTGTCCCCAGAACCACGAGATAATCCGTTCCATTCTGTAACTGATAATCAACAAGCTTACTCAATGTTTCATAATCAACACTTTCATCGTCTTTAAAAGGAGTAATCAAAGCCACCCCCATCCCTCTTAAATTAATATCAATCATAAGGAATATATTCCAGTTATTATTTAGTCATGCAAAAATAAAGAATTTATATCATTTAGAGCGGATGGTCAATAAATAAAATAATAAATGTTCAAATAATTCATCAATATTATCATCATCTGTCATTGTAACGGTCATATCGTACATATCACGCAAAGACGATTTATTCCCCACTTTAAAACGTGAGGGATGTTGCAGTAACAAATAATGCATCGGATAATTGGTTGTACGTGTCAGGTCAATCAAAATATCGGCAGGAATTTCATTAAATTTCCGGACCATCTCGTTAGTTGGAATACCTTTCGAATCCAGTTTATCTTCTTTTATCTGCAACCATGATTCATCACATTCCTCCCGGTTAAGTTTAGGTACATAGACACAAATATTGATTTCTTTATTAAACTCCTTGAGCTTTTCAATACAAAGCAAAACTTCTTTCTTATCTTTTAAATTAAACACAACCAATATATTGTTTGCTTCCTCCAGCGAACAATACCGTGACTGCCTGGAAGAAGCTTCTTTTGCAAGCGCTTTTATTTTCTTTTTTATAAAATAATTAGACAATATCATCATTAGGATATCATATTTAAAAATTCATCTTCATTCAAAACCTTCACACCAAGTTTCGCCGCTTTTTCTAATTTTGCAGGCCCCATATTATCTCCTGCGAGTATATAATCCGTTTTGCCTGATACGGAACCACTGTTTTTGCCTCCGTGTTGTTCTATCATTGCTTTGTATTCGTCACGGGAGTATTTGGAGAATGTACCGCTTATGACAATAGACAAACCTTTTAATTTTTCAGATCTTTCAGCCAGTTGGGTTTCATCAATAGACATTTGTAAACCGTATTCTTTCAAACGATTCACCATTTCAATGTTTTTTTCATCCGAAAAATAATCCCGGACACTTTGAGCAATACGTCCGCCTATTTCATCGACTTCAATAAGATATTCATAAGTGGCTTGCATTAAATTCTCCATATTCTGGAATGCTGAAGCCAAACGCTTGGCAACCGTTTCCCCAACAAAACGGATTCCCAAACCATATAGAACACGTTCAAAAGGAACAGTTTTAGATTCTTCCAAACTAACCATCAAATTTTGCGCGCTTTTATCTGCCCATCTTTCCAATCGTAAGAGATCAGGAATTTGGAGTGTGTACAGATCGGCTGCATTTTGGATGTATCCTGCATTGTATAAGTCTTCAACCGTTTCAGGCCCAATATTGATATTCATTGCCCTTCGGGTAACAAAATGTTCGATTCTTCCTTTTATCTGTGGAGGACAACCGGATTCATTCGGGCAGTAATGAGCCGCTTCACCCGCAGGACGCATTAATGGAGTTCCGCACTCAGGGCAATTTTTGATAAAGCATACTTTATCACCTATCATCATAGAGCGTGAGGCTGTATCTACGCCTACAATCTTAGGAATGATCTCGCCTCCTTTTTCGACGATTACATTATCTCCAATATGTAAATCCAGTCCTTCAATAATATCCGCGTTGTGAAGCGAAGCACGCTTTACAGTTGTACCGGAAAGTAAAACAGGCTCCAGATTGGCAACCGGGGTAACCGCACCTGTCCGGCCTACCTGAAAAGAAACGGTATTTAAACGGGTGATTGCTTGTTCAGCCTGGAATTTGTAAGCAATAGCCCAACGTGGACTTTTAGCCGTAAATCCAAGGTTTCGCTGCTGACGCAATGAATTTACTTTTAAAACCACACCATCCGTCGCCACCGGCAGATTTTTCCTTTCTATATTCCAAAATGAAAGATAATCGGATACTTCTTCCAAATTATGACATTTACGAATGACATCGGGAATTTTGAATCCCCATGTACGGGCTAATTGTAAGTTCTCATAATGTCCGTCTGCCGGAAGGTTCTCCCCCAATAAATAATAAAAGTAGGCATCCAGTTTGCGGGAGGCGACAATAGCAGGGTTTTGTTGTTTCAATGTGCCTGAAGCGGCATTCCGTGGGTTGGCAAATAAAGGTTCTTCCTGTTCTTCCCGTTCTTTGTTTATGCGGTCAAATTCTGACCAGGGAAGTAGTATTTCTCCCCGTATTTCAAACTCGTCCGGATAGTTATCTCCTCTAAGTTTTAATGGAATGGAACGGATTGTTTTTACATTCGCTGTAACGTCATCCCCACGGGTGCCATCCCCACGGGTTATCGCACGTGCCAATCGTCCATGTTCGTATATTAATGAAATAGAGGTTCCGTCATATTTTAGTTCAGCGACAATATCAAAAGGTTCATTCAATGCTCTCATGGTCCGGTTATAAAAGTCAGTAACCTCTTCTTCCGAATAAGTATTGCTGAGAGAGAGCATCGGATATTTATGAGGTACCTGCTTAAAATCTTTGGATAAATCACTTCCTACACGTTGCGTAGGAGAGTGGGGGTCTGCAAATGCAGGATAATCATTCTCCAAAGCTTCCAGCTCTTTTAGCTTACTATCGAACTCTTTATCTGAAATAGTCGGAGAGGAGAGTACATAATAATTATAATTATGTAGCTCTAATTCTTCCTGAAGTTTATTTATTTTCGCTTGAATCGGATCCATAAGTTTGCAAATTTAATACATCCAAACAACATTATCAATCCAAAATGTGTTTCCCGGCGAACCAATATAGGCGCCACCGTGGCTGGATGAGAATTGAAGGATAACGTGTGTAGGCATATCACTATCTTCTGCCCATCCGATTTCCTGGATCGGGACATTCTTTCCCTCACGGTTAAGCGCATAACGTTCTTCCACTTGTATTTTCATGTAATCTTTGTACTCAGGATTAGATGTAATATCACCATATAGGATGGGATAATAGGCTTCATTAATCCAACCATCAGAAGAAGCGGTATAACGTTGTATCATTGTACCTACTCGTTTTGCATATATGTTTCCATCTTTGTCTTCCCAGCGTTTTTGTAACAGAAGGACGACAGTAGCTTCGTCTCTGCCTTCCACTTCCGTTTTCCGGCTAAATCCGGTACTTCTGATGCGGTGATTTTCCGGTGCCATTTTCACTTTATAATCAAACCGTAAGCCTTTTGGCTTTTGAGTAAAAGGAATGCCACTGACTAATTTACTTTGCGGATTTTTTGTTCCCTTAATAGGTTCGAGCATTTCACCTAAATATATTGAACCTGCGGCGATTACTTCCATATCAATTAAGCCTAATACACGAACATTCTCAAATCTGGTTTCTAGCCGGGCACATTTACCTTCTCCTCTTATTTCCGGGAATACGGATGTGTTTGTTTTAACCACACCCGCTACTTTGGCCAATACATTCGAATTAGCCCACGGTGAACCTCCCTGATTGGTGAAAGCGTCATTTCCTATAATTTTTGAAGTAGGCCCAAGTTCATAAAGAAGTTTGGTATTTCCACCAATTACAGCCGATTCTTTTATCTCCCGTGTTATCCATTGGTCCATGTTACCATAAGGAATCGGAACTACTTGCTGCGAAAAGGCTGTTGTGAGTTGACTTAGAGTTAGTGCAATAATAAAAATAGTTGTATATATCTTTCCCATTTAGTTGTCTTATCTGTTTTTTGAATTATTAAGCGTTTGAATAGCCCCAATCCTCCAATGCCATACTCCAGTTCTTCTCAACTGTTTCAATCGTATGTTTATCGTAGGAATACTTATTCTTTTTATATCCTTTTCTCTTTCCTATATATTTTTCTATAGCCTCTTTAGATTCATTGAAACCTTCTATATTTAATGTTCTGTATATTTCTTCAGTCATGCCATACGCATCCGCTTCGAAATCTTCAAACTTAAGTTCCATAAGATTTTCTTTCGGTATAAGATGTTTTTCTTCTTCATATTTGTAATACAAGCGACGATAAACTTCAACAAAATTTGCTTCCAGTTGATCATTAGTAATTTCATGAAGCTTAAGAGGTAGTATAGTATTTGAAAAGAAGTTGAACGTACTTTCAAATACCGTGTAAGGATTTCTCATTAAATATAAGAACTTGGCATCCGGGAACATTTCGAGTAATGTTTTAATTCGTCCCGTATGAGGGGGATTTTTACTTAAAAACTGAGTGCCATTAGTGCTTTTAAGAGATATTTTTATCAGTTTCAGGAAAGTATCTTTAAATACCTGGCGTTCTTCTTCCGTGATAGTATTGAATAATAAAAACCGTTCGCAATACTCCATCATGTGCTGAGGGAAATACCAGAAATTATAATAGGTATAAGGCATCATATTTGACAAAGCGAATTCTTCTTCCTGAGGTAAATCAACATCTAATTCCAGATTATCCGCAGGACGGGAATGAGGCATGGAAATAGACAGGCATTTCTTAAAAAAGGGTTGTCCGAAGAGCATTAAGTTAGGAAAAACAGTTTGATAGGTTGTATTATACCCGAAATGTTTGTCGCAGGCAAGAATGTTATGAACGAATGTTGTTCCGCTTCGCCAATGGCCGATGATAAATACCGGGTCCATTTCCAATGGTTTAGTAGCTAATTTCCGGTATCGTTTGTTTTCAATAGGCAGATACATACCAAGTACCCAGCTGCCTAATTTAGTAAGATTATATTTTTTTCGAAATTGTTTGTCGATTACCTTATCAGACGTTAAAGTCTTAAATGTTTTCCAGTCTGCTCCAACGAGTGGTGTGACCGGTATTTTTTGAAAATCCATTCTTTATTATTTAATAAGTTTTACCTCAAGTCCCTGTTTTTTCAATGCTAGTTGAATTTTCTCAATGGCTTCGTAATGAACTTTGTCTATTCCTAATTCAGGCAGGTTCAAGACAGCCAAAGCATCTTCATTAACCATGTCTTTAGCGCTAACCCGATCGATTATCATTCCTACGGCGGATGTGTTGTTTGTTATCGGATCGATCAGTATAAAAGCTCCCGTCTGTTTATTTTTCTTATATGGATCGAAGAACAACTCTTTTCCGGTTGTGAAAACAACATTGCCAATTTCATTAAGTTTCAGATATGTCGCTGCAGATTGTTCCATGGTGTTTACATTCACCTTATAGCGGATACTATCAATGCGTGCACGAGTCGTGTTTGTTGTATGCTTTATGTAAAATTGTTTATTGATATCCATCGCTTCTTCGTCCATCCAGACAAGCATTGATTCAAAATTACGGTCTTCCATCGGAAGATCGCCAGGATGTACCAACATTTCACCACGGGATATATCAATCTCATCTTCTAAGGTAATGGTAATACTTTGAGGTGGAAACGCGTATTTTAATTCTCCGTCATAGGTTATAATGCTTTTTACCTTTGATTTTTTTCCGGAAGGTAAAGCCATAACTTCATCTCCTTTACGGATAATTCCGCTGGCTACTTTTCCGCAAAATCCGCGAAAGTCCAGATTAGGACGTAATACATATTGTACCGGATAACGAAAACTTTCAAAGTTTCTGTCTTGATCAATAGGTACCGTTTCAAGATATTCTAACAAAGATTGACCCTTGTACCAAGGCGTCCTTTCGCTTTTTTCCACTACGTTATCTCCATCCAATGCGGACAAAGGGATACAGGTTATATCCGGAATTCCTAAAGATTCGGTAAATTGTTTATAATCCTTTACAATATCATCAAATATCTTTTCATTAAAATCAACCAAATCCATTTTATTAACAGCCAGAACGGCATGTTTAATCCCTAAAAGAGATACCAGATAAGTATGACGCCGGGTCTGGGTAATAACACCAGTACGGGCATCCACTAATATGATTGCCAAGTTAGCTGTTGATCCACCGGTAATCATATTACGAGTGTACTGTTCGTGCCCCGGAGTGTCTGCTATTATAAATTTCCTGTTATTTGTGCTGAAATAGCGGTATGCGACATCGATGGTTATCCCTTGTTCCCGTTCGGCCTTTAGTCCGTCTAATAACAAAGCATAATCAATATGGTCACCGGCATTGCCCATACGTTTACTATCCCGTTCCAAAGCATCCAGTTGATCTTCGTATATCTTTTTACTGTCGAAAAGAAGCCGGCCAATTAAAGTGGATTTGCCGTCATCAACCGAGCCGGCTGTCAGAAAACGAAGTAAATCTTTGTTTTGATCCCTATCGAGATATTCTTCAATTGACAGCTTATTATCAGTTGACAGTTGACAGTTGACAGTTGACAGTTTATTATGTTTTTCTTTCATTTTCAATTTTCCATTCATCAAAAATACCCTTCACGCTTTTTCTGTTCCATACTGGCATCCTGATCAAAATCAATCACGCGGGTTGTACGTTCACTTTTAGTTGTAGTCATCATCTCTTCTACAATTTGTTCAATTGTTTCTGCTTCACTCTCAACAGCTCCTGTCAAAGGATAACAGCCTAATGTACGAAAACGGACTTTCATCATTTTTGCATTCTTGCTTAGTTCTTTGGGCATACGGTCATCATCAACCATAATCAGGTTACCATCCATATTTACTATCGGACGTTCTTTTGCAAAATATAAGGGAACGATCGGTATTTTTTCAAGACGAATATACTGCCATACATCTAATTCTGTCCAATTGGATAAAGGAAACACACGGATACTTTCACCTTTATGTATACGTGCATTATAGATATCCCAAAGCTCAGGACGCTGATTCTTAGGGTCCCATTGGTGGAATTTATCGCGGAAGGAAAAAATACGTTCTTTAGCACGGCTTTTTTCTTCATCTCGCCGGGCACCTCC
>DAMCDT010000040.1:12633-17075 GCA_032058265.1 Tannerellaceae bacterium | reverse complement strand
TGTATTTATTTTACAGGTTCAACTTTATAACCCATTTTATCCAATTGATATAATAAGCCATCTTTGCCTGCCAGGTGGAGGGCTCCGACGGTTATCAGACTGGAGTTTTCTTTCATAATTCCGGGTAATTTATCCAGCCATTTATTATTACGGTCGTCTAATAATTCTTCCTTTGTTCCAACAGTAAATGATGCGCATGGATCATCCTGGTTTTCAAAAGCAGCTTTATGTATTTCCTGGATATCACCTTTTTTATAGTCTTCCGTCAGTTTAGCCAAGCTTTCCATGGTAGAATCGATGTTTTTAATGGAACAAACCAGGCTTTCCATCTGCCATTTTTGTGGTTTAGAATAAAAAAGAACTTTCATCTGATCTTCAAGTGTTTCTAAAGCTACGATCTTCTTTCCTTCCTCATCGGCAATACGTTGGAAATAACCGTCTATACCTTCGAATCCATCCGGATTAAAAGTCGGATCAAGGCTGGTATATAACACCATGGTAATTACCGGTCCCAATGCGCCGGGCTTAAGAGTTCCTAATTGATCCAAACCCGCTCCCATCAGATCAATTAATTTATTATCCAACAGATTATAATCTTCTTCTGAAAGGTTTGATTTATAGCTTTCGTCGGGTGATAACATGCTTTCTTGCATTACAATCGCCTGCGATTCTGCCTGGTTGAGTAGATATAACTCCCCCACCACTTGTTTTGTAGAGGACATTGCCTCTTTTAATCCGGGTATATTATCTACATAATCACCTGTTATCAAATGATACGTTCCAAAGACATACGATGGATGTTTCAGGTCTTTACCTGATACTTTCCATAACAAAGAGCCGTTAAATGTTTTGTCTTGTGCAAACAGCGACATTCCTGTGAATACACAAACAATAAGTAATAGTATTTTTCTCATTTTTATAACCGTTTAATTGTAGTTAAATACTAAATATTATCTTTTTCAAATTCTTTTAATTCGCGGATACTTTTCCCTAATATCTTCACTTTTTTCCAATATAATTTCCAGGTAACGAAAATACATAATGTGAAAGTAATTAAAAATATGGAAATAAATACAGGAATAAGATCAGTTCTGCCTTTTATACTCCATTCATGTATATATTCTAAATAACCAAAAAGAATAACAAATGAGAAAAACCATAAGACAGTAACAATTATTTCATACACAACATATTTCCTGAATTTTACATAGAAATTAGATATATCAAGTATATCCATTTCCAACATATTGACTCCTTTTAAAAGCTTGTATTTATAGCATTCCCAGAAAAAACCCACGACACATATTATTCCATAATAAATTTTCAATATATCATATTTAAATAAATCCGTAAAAGATAAAAGACCACAAAAAGGAAGTAATATCATACTGACTTTTTCGTATAAAACCAATCTGTTGAAAGCGCTTTTACCTTCATTATCTATCATCTGCTCTATCTTTACTTCATCCACCGAAGACTTCACATTTACATTTTGCCAGTCTTTTTTTAATTTGTCCAGGTCCATGGCCTTATATATTGCTGTTTAACATTTTTCTAAGTTTCTCTTTAATGCGGCTTAGTTTTGTCGCCACGTTTGATACGGTTAGTCCTGTTATCTCTGATATTTCACTATATGATTTATCATCCAGATATAAAAGGACAAGGGCACGTTCTATTTTCTCCAATTTATTTATCAGGATATATAGTTCTTTGATATTATCGTTGTTTTCTTCTACATCGGGCATATCGAATGTGATATCCACATACATAGGTTTGTTTTTATTTTTTCTAAAAAAAGAAATACATGTGTTTAAGGCGATCCTATATATCCAGGTAGAATATTTACTTTCACCACGAAAAGAAGAGAAGTTTTTCCAAAGATTAATGACGATTTCCTGATAAAGATCGCCGATAGGGTTTTCCTGATTCGTATAAAATGATGCGACTTTGTATATGATATTCTCATTCTGCCTGATCATATCAATAAACACATTCTCTACAACATCTTTCGTCATATCTTTTGCTTCTTTTTATTTTGTTAGACGCAAAAGAAAGAAAATAATCACAGCAACACAGAAAAATTATTTAAAAAGATGAGACCAGTCTTCCCGGGGTTCCGGCATATAAGTGAGTAAACCTAAAGATTCCGCTGTCTGGCAATTTGGTAGAGCATCGTCTATAAAAAGTGTTTCATGGGGAATAATACCTGTGTCTGCAATGACATATTCAAAGATATCGGCATGAGGTTTTACCATGTGCAACTCATAAGAGAGATAAACCCTGTTGAAGAAATCCGCAGCATGATGCTCCTTATACGAAAAGATATTCTCTTCCGACCATACCCAATGTATTTCATTGGTATTACTCAGCAACATGGTATTATATTTGTTCTTGAGTTCTAATAAAAGGTCTAGTTTATAATCGGGGACATCATCCAGCATAAGTATCCAGGCGTCGTCAATCTGTTTATTCGATAGTTTGTTGGGAGTCAGAAGACGGATGGCATCACGAAACTCAGAAGGTGTCATTTGTCCCATTTCCAAGCCCATAAACATATCTTTATGAAGGTAATTATTGCTTAATTGCTCGCGGACGTCTACACCAATCTTCTGGAATGCCTCAATACAACGGTTACGGGTTAGGTTGATGATCACTCCGCCGAAATCTATAATCAGATTCTTAATATCTTTCATTATTTATTTTTCTTATACCAACGCCTTCTCCTACTCAGCCGACGTTGTTTTTGTTTGTATTTCCGGATTCGTTGAATAATAATCCAGATAAATAACAATCCGAAAACAAAAAAGATGAGAAGCACTATTCCTGTGTTTAGATTATCGCCTTTCACACGGCTCCACATTTCCAGTACTTCCTCTGTTTCATCACCGAAATCACGAATCATGGCGCAACGCTGAACTACTTTTATATCCGGGTATTGTACCGGATCTATCAGGATACTGTCAGCTTCCGATCCAAAGAAGTAGCTTAAGTTCACATAGTCCGTGAGGGTTGTATCTGTCTTTTCTTCAAGTATTTCAGGTGTAGCGACAGCACTCACGTATCCGATAGCGTCCATATTGCGCAGAGCAATGTCCGGACGACAAAGATAATTAATAAAATAACTGGCAGCCTTTGTATTACGCGCATATTTTGGTATGACCCATCCGTCATACCAAACATTACTTCCTTCTATCGGGACGTCGTAATCCAATTCCACTCCTACTCCATCGGCTTCCTCAATCGCCCAGACGGCATCACCACTCCAGGTAAGGTTTAGCCAAAGTTTGTTCTTTGTCATCATTTCCTTTCCAAAGTCAGCTTCCCATCCTGCAATATTGGGTTTCAGTTCTTTCAGGTATTGTTCGGCCAGGTGGATCGCTTCCGGTGAATTATCGTTCATTAAATCTTCCACCGTTATCGTCCCTGCTTCCAGTTCTTTTGCATGGGCGTATATAATAGCTGTACCATAAGCATCCCGGTAACTATCCTTCATTAATATCTTTCCTTTGTATTTAGGGTCCCACAGGCAGCCCCAGCTTTGTACATCTTCTTCCGGTACAAATGCTTTATTATACAAGATGCCTGCCGTACCCCACATATAAGCTACCGCATAGTCCGTTGCCTTCCGTCCCGGTTGACTTACCTTATTTAGTTCGTCCTGTATATAAGGAGAAATATTATTTATATAGTCCGGAGTCTTTCCGAAATTACGATCGATTGGAAGTAAAAGATCCTTCTTAAGCATCCGCTCGATAATATATTCCGAAGGACATACCAGATCGAAGTCTTCATGCCCCCGTTCGATCTTTGTCAGCATGATCTCATTGATATCGAATGTCTGATAAATGATACGGATATCGCCACCCGTCTCTTCTTTATACCATTCCCGGAAATCGACAAGTACTTCCTCGTCGATATAATCTCCCCAATTATATATCTTCAATATTTTGCTCCTTTCCTCATCTGAACGCTCACAGGACATAAAAAATCCCGATACAATGAGGATAAGCAGCGCTATTATTTTTATTGGCCTGTTCATCTATCCAGCTTCTTTTTTTTAGCCCTTTCCGCACGGACGTTGATAATTATCAATAATAACAATACCGTGATGAAAATAATCGTTGATAGCGGACGAAGCTCCGGAGTTAATCCTCCTTTGCGCGCATCGGCATATATATAGGTAGACAGTGTTTCCAAACCTTCATTTCCGATGGTGAAAATCGTAACGGCAAAATCATCGATAGACAAAGTAAAAGCAAGGATAAATCCACTTATCATGCCCGGACGAATCTCCGGAACGATTACTTTGCGTAATGCCTGGAAAGGAGTTGCTCCCAAATCAAGTGCAGCCTCATAAATATTGGAGTTCATTTGCTTCAAACGAGGTAGAACGCTCAATACAACATACGGAGTACAAAACGTAATATGCGCCAATACAACGG
>DAMCDT010000040.1:0-12623 GCA_032058265.1 Tannerellaceae bacterium | reverse complement strand
AAACACCCGTAATTATATCCGGATTCAATATGGGAATGGAATTAACGAAATTAACTGTTTGCCGCGCCCGCGCCCGAAGATTGAAAATACCGACGGCAGCTATACTGCCTAACAATGTCGATATGGTAGCGGCAAGCATGGCAATGGCAAACGTATTCCAGATAGCATTCATTAAAGACCGGTGTGCTCCGCCTTCAAATAGGGAACTATATAATTTGGTAGAAAACCCCGTCCAGTTACCTAACACTTTCGCTTCCGTGAAAGAAAAGATCATAATAATAAGGATAGGAAAATACAGCATCATTAATAATGCCCACAGATAAGCTTTTCCAAGGAACTTAGTCATCAGATGATCCCTCCTTCCTTTTCGCTTTCATTATCGGAACTGAATAAACTGGTTATCCCAATCAATAACAACATGATCAACGACAATGCAGCGCCATAGTTCCACATTCCGTTATTTATATTCTCCTGTATCGTTGTTCCGAAAAGCTTGATATTATTCATAGTAAGCAGCTCGGCAATGGCAAAGGTGGATATCGTAGGCATAAAGACCATCATAATACCGCTCACCACTCCCGGCATGGAAAGAGGGATTATCGTCTTAATAAAAACCTGGAAAGGATTGGCACCCAGATCCTGCGCCGCCTCGATCAGATTATTGTCCATCTTTTGCAGCGTATTGTAAATAGGGTAGATCATAAAAGGAAGGAAGTTATAGATCATCCCGAATATCAAAGCTCCTTCACCCAACGGGAAGTTCAGGAAGTCGAACAAGGCGACCGTAGCAAGCGTACGTATCAGTATATTGATCCACATGGGAAGAATAAACAGGATCACCATGGTCCGTGAAGTATTAAAACGCGACTGGCTCAGAATATAAGCGGCAGGATATCCTAATATCAAACAGGCAAGTGTAGTAATAATTGCGATCCCGACCGAATAAATAAAGGTATTCATTGCTTCCGGGTGCATCATAAATTTGCGGAAATTAGCCAGCGTAAACGTCCCGTTTATATCCGTAAATGAATAAATTACGATTAAGACCAGAGGCATTATAACAAATAAAGCCAGAAACAGGATATAAGGAATCGTCCAGTTGCTCCGTTTGGTGAATAGAAGGGATAATTTGCCTACCATACTTATTTATTCAAGAAGATTGACAATTCGTATGTTTTCCGGCTCAATCGTTATCCCTACCCTGTCGCCATCATCCCAAACATCCTCCGTATCTACAAAGATGTCTTCATCCCAATCTGTAAACACAGTCAAATGATAATGGTTTCCTTTATAAAGGATGAACTTCACATCGCCCGTCATCATACCGTCTTCTTCATTATCCTGAAGGATAACATCTTTGAATTCGATCTCTACCCGGACAGAAGAACCCGGTTCGATACCGGTAACTTCTTTACACTCGAACGTCGTTCCCAGAAACTCTACATGTGTTGAGTCTACCAGCTTTCCTTCAAAGGTATTGAATAAACGTTCTTTTTTCATTACATGGATGTCGGCAGGTTTAATAATTAATCCGACTTCCTTTCCGGCATCAAAGTTATGATAATCCTGTACCATAAACTCATATCCTTCAGGTGTTAATACCATCATTTCGTAATGAACGCCTTTAAATATACAAGAGGTTACCGTACCGGTCAGCATGGCTGAATCAGAAGGATCAAATATATAGATATCTTCCGGACGCAGAACTACGTCGACGGCAGCCTTTTCTCCAAAGCCTTCATCCACACATTCAAATTCACGTCCGGCGAAATAGACCAACTTGTCCTTTATCATTATGCCGTTCAGTATATTACTTTCTCCAATGAAATCGGCGACGAACGAATTGATTGGTTCGTTATAAATATCGATAGGTGTTCCGATCTGTTGGATTTTCCCCTCGCTCATCACCACGATCCGGTCGCTTAATGTCAAGGCTTCTTCCTGATCGTGGGTAACATACACAAAGGTAATACCTAGCGACTTGTGCATTTCCCTCAACTCTAACTGCATATCTTTACGCATTTTCAGGTCGAGCGCTGCCAACGGTTCATCCAACAATAATACTTCCGGTTCGTTTACAATAGCCCTTGCAATAGCCACGCGTTGCTGCTGGCCTCCTGACAATGAATCCACATCGCGGTCTTCATAGTCTGTCATTCCAACCATTTTCAATGCCTGTTTTACCTTCCTGGTAATATCTTTCTTAGGCAATTTCTTTAGTTTGAGTCCAAACGAAATATTATCGAAAACGTTCAAATGAGGAAATAAAGCATACCGTTGAAATACGGTATTAACAGGACGTTTATGTGGAGGCGTCAGCGTTACATCTTTTCCCACAATGGTAATAGTTCCTTTTGTAGCCGGTTGAAAACCTGCAATTAACCGTAGTAAGGTAGTTTTCCCACATCCTGAGGGTCCGAGGATGGTTACAAACTCACCCTTCCGGATATCTAAACTTACATCATTCAATACGGCTTTTTCACCATATATCTTAAAGACGTGATCGACACGAATGATGTAATCTGATTGCTGCATAAACCTTATTCTTTAATATATCCAATTAACAATATAATTCCCCCTATGTTCAAGGCGGTACAAAGGTATATCATTTTTCAAATCTTTGTATATACACTATATTATTCCTATTATATGTTTAATAAAAGGAAAAAACATACACGTTTTTAATCAAAACTATCTGTTTTTTTCCAAACCTGACGAGAGCTGTTGCAAAGTTTGCTATATTTTAAACAAAAATCTCATTATCTTTTTAAATAAGATCATTTGAGATAGGGCTGCAGCTTGCGGGAAGGTTTATGAACACCTCCAAGATCGTGCGGCAACCTGCGGGAAGGTTTATGAACCCCTCAAAGATCGTGCGGCAACCTGTGGGAAGGTTTATGAACCCCTCAAAGATCGTGCGGCAATCTGCAGGAAGGTTTGTGAACCATTCAAAGATCATGCGACAACCTGCGGGAAGGTCTATATTCAGATTAGAGATGATTCTTCAAAAAAACGTAGACTCCATAATATGATTGGAAGCCTACCGGTGAATGTGGAGAATAGAAGAAACGGCACTTTTTCGATGAAGCTGTTTGTCGGAATAGTTTCGATTCATACATTTGCAAAAAAGAAAGATTAATTATGAATACAAGCAATAAAGAGACCGCCTATTTTGCCTCCGGTTGTTTCTGGGGTACACAGTTTTATTTTGAGAAAGCAAAAGGTATCATCTCCACTACCGTAGGATATATGGGAGGAGCGATGGAAAATCCCGCATATACCGATGTAAAGACCGGAAGGACAGGGCACGTTGAAACGGTAGAAGTAGTTTACGATCCCAACCAGACCAGTTATGAAGAACTGATAAAACTCTATTATGAAACACATGACTTCACACAGGTCGGAGGACAAGGACCGGATATAGGCACTCAGTACCGCTCTGTTATCTTCTACCTGAACGAAGAACAAAAATCCATAGCTGAGAAATACATCCTGATACTTACGGACATGGGATATAAAGTAGCCACATCCTTAGAACCGGCTTCCACCTTCTGGAAAGGAGAAGAATACCACCAACATTATTACGACAAAAAGGGAGACAGGCCTTATTGCCATATCTACCGGAAGATATTCAAATAGGGAATGATGCAAATCACTTTTGGAATTGATGTACGCCATTTTTAAAACGACGTACATTAATCCAATGAATCACGGTATAATATTGAACAGAACGGGCAGATAGTCTTTTAATTTTATGCGGAGGATTTTTAATGATTGCTTGATACGGTATTCAACTGTCTTGACGGAAACACCTAGTTCAGCGGCGATCTGCACATTTGTATTGTCGCCAAAGCGGCTCCGGTAAAATGTTTCGCGGAAAACGTCGGGCAATTCATTGATGGCTTTTTCAATATTCTCAGCCAATTCGTTTACCACATAATAGTCCGGATCTTCGAACTGGTCTTTTATTTTCTCATAAATAACTCCATGTATCCGTTGGTGATACTGGTTTCTTTTAATGGCATTAAGGCATCTGTATCTCACAGCCGTAAAAAGATAAGATTTGAGGGACGACTCGATTATAAGGTTTTCCCTGTTTTCCCAAATGAACAACATTAGTTCCTGTACCAGTTCTTCCGCGTCGTCATCCGGAATAAAATGGCAAGCGTATTCAGATAAAGGTGAGTAATACTTTACAAACAATTGTTTGAAAGCATCCTTATTTCCTGCTTCTAATAGCGCTAAAAGTCCGGGGTCATTCATACTATCCTCTTTACCACTATGCTGGGGCTTCCCGCACAAAGATATAGGAATAATTGAATAAATATCTAATAAAAATAGTTGTTTCCCCGTTAGGGTATACCTTTAACAGGATTGTCGTATATATAGATAATGGAAAAACATGAAAGACGACAAAGAACATATTATGCCCGAATCACCTGAAGCAACAATTCTTTTGAGGTATATTAAAGAAATAGCCTCTGAAGAAGAAAAAGAAATTGTAAAGCAATGGCTGGGGGAAGATGATGCGAACGAAAAAGAACTTTTACAAATTGCCCGTATCTATTACGCCGAACAAACTAAAAACCGCATATTATCCCGTGATCCATTAGAGGCATATTATAAAACGGATAAAGTAATCCAACGGAAGAAACAACGGTTATTGTTCCGAAGAGTTGCTTCCGTAGCGGCTTTCTTTGCCGGAGTTGCAATCTTATCTGCTGTGTTTTCATACTTACAGAATCAAAAGGAAGAGATTACTCCGCAAATGGTCACTGTTACGTCTAATACGGGTATGCGTACTCAATTTAACTTACCGGACGGAACTATTGTTTATCTTAATTCAGGAAGTACATTTACCTACCCGGTTCCATACGATAAAAATGAACGGAAAGTAAACCTTGTAGGTGAAGCCTTCTTTAAAGTAGCCCGGCGGGAGAATCAGCCTTTCATTGTCAATGTCCACGACGAAAAGTTCAATATAAAAGTATTAGGCACGGAATTCAATGTACAGGCTTATGAAAACGATGATGAAATAAATACGACGCTTGTCTCCGGCTCTGTGGTGTTGGAATACAAAAACAATCAAGGAGATCTATACAAACAATCATTGTCTCCTTCTGAAAAAGCCGTTTATAACCGTATAACCGACAATGTTAATACAATGATCATTAATAATTATGATAATCCTTCTGATACCATTTCAAAGAAAGAACAAATGAATATCCGGAAAGTTAACACAAAATATGAAACAGCTTGGATTGAAGGAAAACTAATGTTTGATGATACGCCTTTACCGGAAGTACTAAAACGACTGTCACATTATTATAATGTAGGTTTTCAGGTCAATGATCCCGTACTTAAATCTTACCGTTTCACCGGCACCTTGGTTGAAAGGGAACTTTCTCAGGTATTGGATTACCTTAAATTATCTTCGCATATCGACTATCGTATCCATCCTTTGAAAGAAGATGATAGTAATGGTAGAAAATATACAATGATCGAATTATGGAAAAACAATTAAATGTATAACTATTAAAATAATACTGCTTATGAAATGAAAACAATAAAAAAACCTTTATGATAAAACATACGGAAAAATGCTGGGAACATTTTCCCGTATGAAAAACATCATAAACAGGTTCGAGAACGAGTTTACAAATAATTTTTTTAATCTTAAATCATCACAAAAGTATGACAAAGAATTATTATATCCAATCGGATAAAAAGAATTGTGAATTAATCCGGCTAACGGTTAAACTAAAAAGAATTATGAAAATAACCTGCCTCTTAATATTAACCTCTGTCAACCTTTTATTTGCTACCGGTTCTTATGCGCAAAGTTCATCATTAACAATAGACATAGCGGATAAACCTGTCTCGCAAATATTAAAAGTAATTGAAGACCAAACCGATTTCAATTTCTTTTACAACAGCAAATTAGTTGACGTAAACAGGGAAGCGTCTGTAAAAGTAACAGACGACAATGTATTCAGTGCACTCGACCAATTATTCGATGGTTCAAATGTAAACTATCAGGTGGTGGATAAATACATTATCCTTACCGTAGCGGAAAAGAACCGTGCACAAAACACAAAGCGAATTACGGGTGTCGTGACCGACCAACGGGGCGAAACAATCATCGGAGCCAATATAGTTGAAAAGGGAACAACAAACGGTACTGTAACAGACTTTGACGGGAAATTCTCTTTAGAAGTGAATGAGAATGCCATCATTACCATTAGTTATATCGGCTATCTTACGAAAGAAATAACTGTCGGTAATCAAACAGTTCTTAACGTTCAGTTGATAGAAGATAGCCAGACATTGGATGAGGTTGTTGTAGTTGGTTACGGAACCATGAAAAAAAGCGACCTGACAGGTTCCGTTTCAAATGTAAAAGCTGAAAAGCTCTTAAACAAATCTTCCGTCAATGTGGGGCAAGCTTTATCCGGCAAAGCAGCCGGGGTTGAAATATTTGAGAATGGCGGTGACCCGGATGGTAAGATACGTATTCGTATCAGGGGGGATAATTCTATCAATTCATCCAATGATCCGTTGTATGTTGTTGATGGAGTGATTGGCGTATCCGGCATTGAACTTTTAAATCCCGGGGATATTGAATCATTGGAAGTATTGAAAGATGCGTCTGCTACGGCTATTTACGGTGCGCGTGGAGCCAATGGTGTGATTATGATCACGACCAAAAGAGGTATCAAATCAGATAAAGCGGTTATCTCATACGACGGTTATCTGTCTATCGGTCAGATGGCACGCAAATTACCTCTGATGAATGCGTCCGAATGGTGGCAGACATATAATACAACAATGGATAATGCCGCTAAATATGACCCGGATGGTTACGAACAGGGAAAATATGAAAAAGTATCGACTGCCAGCTTACCTAATCTCTTTGATGCCTCCGGCAATCCGATTTATGATACCGACTGGCAAAAAGAAGCTTATCGAACAACAACTTCACATAATCATCAGGTAAGTATCAGAGGCGGCGCTGAAAAGTTCTTATATAGTGCACACCTCGGTTATATGCACAGAGAAGCCCTTCTGAAGAATAATTACCTCGACCGTTTCAGTGGCCGGTTAAATATGGATAGTGAATTGCGCTCCTGGCTAAAGATGGGTATTAATATGTCTTACAACCACAGTAAAGGCAACAATCTATATAATCATTACGGAATAAAAAGACTGGTTCAGGAAGCTATACCCATCATTCCTGTGAAGTATCCGGACGGAAGCTGGGGCAGTAACCGAGATTTCCCCGGAGCCGTACAAGATACGCCTTCACGTTATCTGGACGAAATGATAAAAGAAACGACCAATTCGCACGTTCTTGCTGATCTTTATCTTGATTTCATTATCACTAAAGACCTGAATTTCAAATCTACATTCGGTATTGATGTACTGAACAGGAAAACAAATGAATATTCGGGAAAAGAATTGATCCAGTACAGTAAAACAATAGGAGGTGTAGCAAAGATAAATACTTCTAGCCAACTCTACTGGCAAAATGAGAATTACCTGAACTGGAATAAACAATTTAACTCGAACAATAGATTGAATGTTATGATGGGATTAAGCTGGCAAAAGAAATCGGTTGAATTGGTGGGGAATGAAGTCCGCAATTTCAGCGACGACTTTTACCAATGGCATAATTTAGGAGCCGGTACGGTAGTAATACCTCCCACTTCAAGTGATTACCAGTGGTCGATCAATTCTTACTTTGCGCGTTTTAATTATAATCTGCTTGAAAAGTATTTATTTACAGCAACAGGTAGATATGATGGTTCATCTAAATTTGGTAAGAACAACAAGTATGCTTTCTTCCCATCATTTGCGTTCGCATGGAGAACCTCTGAAGAAAGCTTCTTGAAAGACAATAAGGTAATCAATAATTTAAAACTCCGTACAAGTATCGGTGTAACAGGTAACCAGGAAATAGGAGATTATAAATTCTTGCAAAACCTGGTTACAGGAAATATTATTCTGGGAGATAATTACTATTCGGCTTTATATAGGAATACTTTTGGAAACCCTGACCTGAAATGGGAAAAGACCATGCAATGGGACTTGGGTGTCGATATAAGTATCTTAGATCAACGAATCGACCTTTCAGCAGATTATTATTTCAAAAATACCAGCGATCTGTTATTAGATGCTCCTATCCCTAATACATCGGGATTGAGTACAATTATGCGAAATATTGGTTCTGTAAGAAATCAGGGGATCGATTTAACCCTTAATACACATAATATACGATCTAAAGATTTCAACTGGACCAGCACACTCTTATTTAATAAGAATAAAAATGAGGTAACTAAACTGGGTGCTAATAACGAAGATATCTTCCCTGGTCCGAATCATCCACAGGGACAATTCACCATCTTAAGGGTAGGTGAATCAGTAGGATCACTTTGGGGATTAACCCGGCTAGGTACGTGGGGAGAAAACGAAGCTGCCGAAGCAGCTAAATATGGTCGCCTGCCGGGAGACATCAAATTCGCCGATTTGAATAATGACGGTAAAATAAATAATGATGACAATAGTATTATCGGGCAGACTTCTCCTAAATGGACTTTAAGCTTTTCCAATACTTTCCTGTGGAAGAACTTTGATTTCTCATTCGATATACGGGTGGTGTACGGGATTGATGTTGTAAATGGTTCTACACATAATGCCGAAGACCGTTCCGGTGTCGCGAATGGTTTTAAAACCAACCTGGATGCCTGGACACCGTCTAATCAAAACTCTATGGTTGCTGAAAGAAGACCTATGCGTGTTTATTATGATTCATATCCTGACACGCGCTGGATGCAGGATGGTTCCTTTATACGTGGACAGAATTTTGTGTTAGGATATAACTTTGAACAATCTGTATTACGTCAGTTGAAGATAGATAATTTACGGTTGTATGTAAGTGCGCAGAACCTTTTCTGCATAACAAAATATAAAGGATATGATCCGGAGGTAACAACCAATGAAGGATCTGCCTTTGGCCAGGGTATCGATGACTTCAGCGAACCGAAAGCCAGAACGTATACTATTGGATTGAGTGTTAAATTTTAAATGTTAGAATCATGAAATACAAAATTATATTATCCTGTTTAATCGTATGTTTCGGTTTCCTTTCCTGTGATAATTTTTTAGATCAGATGCCGACAGGATCCATGACTACCGATTCAGAATTAAAAAGTAATGAGTCTGCACTTGCTTTGGTAAACAGTGCATACCGTAATTCTCATGTGGCAAACCGAATGGCTTCCGGATGGGGTGCCGGAACCATGTTATTATTAGAATATATGACGGATAAAGCCACTTCTGAAAACTCTCAGTCAAATTATAAGGATTTTCAGGAATTAACTGTTAGTTCCCGTACCACTTATCTGGAGGATTGGTGGAAATATTGTTATGAAGGAATCGGCGATTGTAACCTGGCTCTTACAAAAATCAAAGAATTTACAACTTTAAGTGAAGATGCCATATCACAGTACGAAGGAGAAATAAAATTCATGCGTGCATATTACTATTTCTATCTGGTACGTATTTTCGGAGATGTTCCTAAAATAACTACAGTACAATCCGAATTGTCCGAGTTGCAAGTTAGCAGATCGCCCGTTAAGGAAATCTACGACGAAATAATCATTCCTGATCTATTAGATGCCGAAAAAGCCAAACTACCTTTGAAAGAAGAAACAGGCAGAGTATCCATGGGCGCAGTTAAAGCAATGCTGGCGGATGTTTATCTTACTTATGCCGGGTATCCGGTACAGGGAGGAAACCAGTATTATGCAGAATCGGCTAAACGTTCATTAGATATTATAAACTCTAATCAATACTCTTTATTTAATACGTACGAAGACCTATGGAACCCGGAGAACAATAATAAAGGAGAGTTTATTTTCCAGATACAATATTCATTGAATAAGCGTTCGAATGAAGTGGTTTGTCTGGTTTTGCCTACCCGTTCCGGAATGTCGGCATTTAATTTAGAATTCGGTAGCCTTATTCCCACATCCGAGTTTGTAGAAAGTTTTCCTGAAGATGATAAACGGGCAGGAGAAAAGCAATTCTTCTTTACTACCTACAAAGGACACCCTGACAAATTCTCACCCGGGGCTCCTGAACTTGAAATGATGGATTTTAAAGGTCATTATATACATAAATACTTTGACAAGAATGCCATCGATGAATTAGGACAATCAGATTTGAATTGGACGATCTACAGATATGCAGACGTATTATTAATGTATGCTGAGGCACAGGTTAACACTGACGGAACTGCAAACCAAACGGCTTTGAACGGTTTGAACCTGATCAGAACACGTGCCGGACTTCCGGCATTTACCGACACAGGTAAGGAAAAATTTGAAAAAGAAGTATGGGATCAACGGTATTTCGAATTATGTTATGAGAATAAAACATGGTTTGATATTCTACGCACACGGCTGATCCGTAATGACGAAACAGGAAATTACACTCCTTTTATCGGATATAAAACACGTGCCGGAAAAACATATTCGGAAACCCAATTACTATTCCCATTACCATTGAGGGAAACTCAAACAAATCCAAATTTGGAACAAAATCCGGGTTATAATTAATTTAAACATGGAGACACTGAAACACAGACTTAATATAAACATTTAAAAACTTTGTATTTCTGTGTCTCCATGTTCAAAAGATAATAGCTATAATATGAAAACATCGAGTACTTTTAAACAGATTGCGTCGGTTGTAGGTGTAGCATCCTGTTGCTCGTCCTTAGCTTTCGCGCAAGCCAAAGCGGATAGACCGAATGTCGTTATCATTCTGGCCGATGATATGGGTTATGGGGATGTTGCCTTTAATAATCCTTTAGCCCGTACTAAGACTCCTCATATTGATAAAATGGCTGCGTCCGGCTTATGTTTTACGGATGCACATGCCGGTGGAGCCGTTAGTATCCCTTCCCGGTACGGATTATTAACGGGAAGATATATGTTCCGTGCAGAAAAGCAAGACAACTACTGGGGATATCTGTCACCATTGATCGAACCGGGAAGGGAAACCATCGGATCAGTTATGCAAAAAGCAGGATATACAACCGCCTGTATAGGCAAATGGCATCTTGGCCTCGAATGGGCGAAGTTGGATGAATCGAAACCCCTTATACTCAATAAGAGGATGTTAGGATATACGAATGTCGATTATTCAAAGCCTGTGAAGAACAGTCCCAATGATCTCGGTTTTGATTACTCATTCATCCTTCCCGCATCGTTGGATATGCCTCCTTATACTTTCATCCGGAATGGAAAAGCCATTGATCCTTCTATTGTACTGACTGCCGAGGTTTATCCCAAATCGATGGATGATACGGAAAAGGCGTGGGACAGCAAACATGTAAACGAATACGATGTGTATTGGGACCGCGGAGTCTGGTGGAGAAACGGAGAAATGTCTAAATCCTTTAAAATAGAAGACTGTCTGGATAATATCGTTGACGAAGGTGTTACCTTCATTGAAAATCATGTAAAAAGCAATCAGGAAAAACCTTTTATGCTTTATTTACCCCTGACTGGTCCACACACACCGTGGATGCCGAACAATAGTTTCAAAAACACAACTGATTTGGGGGTATATGGTGACTTTATCGCACAGATAGATCATACGGTTTACCGCATAAATGAAGTACTTGAACGACTCAATATCAATGAAAACACTATGGTGATATTCGCCAGTGACAATGGTGCGGCATGGGAAGAAACAGACAATCAATTATACGGACATTTAAGTAGTGGTCAATGGCGCGGACAAAAAGGAGATGCCTGGGAAGGAGGCCATCATGTACCGTTATTTATCAAGTGGCCTGCAAAAATAAAAAAGCCACAAACCTATCATCATACGACAAGTCTAATTGATATATTGGCTACGCTTGCCGAAATGACCGGACAGGAAATAGACCAAAGGTTTGCTGAAGACAGTTTCAGCTTTTACAAAGTCATCAATGGAAAATGGACAAAACCTATCCGCGACCATTTGATTTACATATCCTCTTCCGGAAAACTGGCTATTACCAAAGGTAATTGGAAATATATTGATTGTTTAGGTTCAGGTGGATTTACATTTCCTTCCAGATTAAAACCATCTGCAAACAGCCCTAAGGGACAATTATATAATGTGAAAGAAGACAAAGCCGAACTATTTAATCTTTATTTCAAACAAACAGATAAAGCTGTGGAATTGACAACCTTCATGCAAAAGATAGTTGATCAGGGATACAGCAGATATTAATTGGAATTATGAAAAAGACAAGAAGTGTTATTCTTTCGGATTGTATCCTTTTCGGGGGACTATTTGTCCATACCTTAAGTGCTCAGACAGAACGGCCAAATATTATTGTCATAATGGCCGACGACCAAGGTTGGGGAGATCTTTCTTTTAATGGGAATCAGTCTGTGAGAACACCACATATTGACCGTATTGCAAAAGAGGGTGTTCACTTTACTAATTTTTATGTCAGCCCAGTGTCGTCTCCTACACGCGCCGAATTTCTTACAGGACGTTATGCTGCACGTGGCGGATTAAGGGATGTATCCGGAGGTGGCGAACGGTTAAATCTGGATGAG